>JAYNYK010000074.1:0-10864 GCA_038102985.1 Halieaceae bacterium | reverse complement strand
GAGCCGCAGTCGCATCACCGGTCATGACTTGAGCCATAACGTCGCGCATCGAAGCCTTGGACAATGACTGCCCCTCGACCAATTGATTGAGTGCTGCTGCTATCGACATCTGAGGCTTTCCGCTAAGGCTACATTGCGCGTCACTGTATTGGATTCCCGGCCTTCAGCGACAGCGCGCCAAAAACCGCCCTAACATTGCATGACCATGTTCAGAGAGAATGGACTCGGGGTGAAACTGCACGCCTTCAACGTCCATTTCGCGATGCCTTAAGCCCATAATCGCCTCACGTTCCCCCGACGCCGTCTCGGTCCACGCGGTTATCTCCAGACACTCAGGCAGGGAATCAGGATCCACAACCAGACTATGATACCGCGTTGCCTTAAAAGGGCTGGGTAGATCCGTAAAAACACCCACTCCGGTATGGTGAATCGGGCTGGCTTTACCGTGCATAACTTGCCGCGCGCGTACAATTTTGCCGCCAAAGACCGCGCCGATACTTTGCAAACCCAAACAAATGCCCAGTAGGGGTAGCTTGCCCGCAAAGTGTTGAATGACGGCCATGGAAATGCCGGCTTCCGTGGGCGAGCAGGGCCCCGGGGAAATGCAGATGCCTTGTGGCGCCATGGCTTCAATCTCTGCCACCGTGATGGCATCGTTGCGCTGCACCTCTACCTCTGCACCGAGCTCCCACAGGTACTGCACCACATTCCAAGTAAAGGAGTCGTAATTGTCGACCATTAGAATCATCGGTTGCTCTTAAAACAGATGCTACGCAGCTCCGGTACAGGCCTGATTGCCTTAAAGCGCGGGAATTTGGGCTTCTTTTATTCTGGGACCCACGGGTTTTTGTGTGCCGATAAAAACCGGCTCGGACTCGGTGAAACCCGCTAGGGTGCTATTGTGACACAGACGCGCCACAAGCGCATAAAGAACGTTAAAAATCGGTAAATAGCGGCTAAATGTGGCTAAATTCCGATAAATTGGCATATCTAATTTAAATTATCGGCTCATTGCCGCTGCGGGGCATGTGATGAGGTTACCCCACCGGCTGGAGTGTCAGCCCCAGCAGGCTATGGATACGCCCGCTTGAAACACCCTAAAATATTACGACGCGGGCGTGTTGTGCAAAATTGCAAGGGGATGCTATCCCCCATCTGCACCGCCTCAGCTCATCACCATTGACTGCGGCATTATTGCCATATCGGCGCCAGGCGAGTCCTCTCCGGGGAATAACTGGCCGCAAATGCGCGTCATTTAGAGTACGGATGTACTGGTGCAGTTGACGCGCCAGTGCTATGTTTACAGGCTTTTTTTCAAACTTGGGCTCCAAAACCGGTGCGTAAAACACTCCGACAACTTGCGCTGATTCCGCTGGCACTGGCCTCACCGCTAGCACTGGCGGAGTCTATATTCGAGTTTGGGGGCCACACATACAAAATCATTACTGAACCCACCAGCTGGGAAGACGCCTCTGCAGCGGCGGTCGCCATGCAACTCGCCGGCCAGCCGGGCTACCTAGCTCGAATTGACTCAGCGTCAGAGAATGCTGCGATCCTGGATGCGGTGATGGCTCACCTGACAGAAGACCAGTTGGCAACCAGCCTTGCTGAAGATGGTTCTGAAACGCCTTTTATCTGGCTCGGCGGATCCGATAAAGACGCTGAAGGTCAATGGGTCTGGTCCGATAATGGGGATCAATTTTGGGAAGGGGACTTCAACGGTACCGCGGTTGGCGGCCTGTTCAGTAATTGGGGTGTGCAGCCCGACAGCGCCTCGGGGGACGAAGACGCGCTGGCGATGGGGCTGGGCGATTGGCCCGCGCCTTTTTATGACCTGGGCGCCGCCGGGCAGTGGAATGATTTAGACGGCAACACGCTGCTCGCTTATGTGGTCGAATTCAGCGCCAAAACCGATATCCGATTAGCCATCGATGAACCCAGCCCGGGCGGCATCCACTCGGGGATCGGCTCAGTGCGCGGCTGGGCGATATCCAGCAATACCATAGAGCGTGTTGAAGTTTTCGTAGACGGGGAGTATCTATTTGATATCCCTCATGGCGGAAGCCGAGGCGATGTGGGCAATGCCTTCCCGGAGATTGAAGGCTCCGACCTTTCAGGCTACGCAACCACGGTCAACTACAATAACCTCATTTTGGGCGAACACGAAGTGGTCGTGAGAGCGACGGACAGCTTTGGCTCGAGCATCGAGCGTGCTGTTGACTTTGAGGTCATTCGTTTTGACCAGTCCTTCATCAGCGCCGACGACCATTTTGAACTGGGATGGGCAGGCCTATCGGCCTTGGGCAGGTCTATCAATATCTACGGCGCGAACATCGGCGAGGCGCGTTACCATATAGTGCTTCAGTGGCGGGACAGCACCCAAGGGTTCGAGATCATTCGAATACGTAAACTCAATTAATCTTAACGCCTCGAGCCGATCGGGTTCGATCCACAGTAACTCGCCGCCTTGCGCTCCCCTTAGCCGTCACACATCGCTACCGCGCGTAGCATCGCCCTCGCCTTGTTGAGGGTCTCTTCCCACTCTGCGCTAGGGATCGAATCGGCCACCACACCGGCACCTGCCTGAATACGGAGCTGGTTGTCCTTGATCACCGCCGTGCGAATCGCAATCGCGGTGTCCATCTCGCCAGACCAAGACACATACCCGACGGCGCCGCCGTAAATACCGCGCTTAACCGTTTCTAACTCGTCGATAATCTCCATGGCGCGAAGCTTCGGGGCGCCACTCAAGGTACCGGCTGGAAGCGTTGCCTTCAACGCATCCATGGGACCCACACCCTCGCGCGCCGCCGCTGAGACATTGGAGACAATGTGCATCACATGGGAGTAGCGTTCTACCACCATGTTTTCGGTGAGCTTCACGGAACCCGGCTCGGCGATCTGACCGACATCATTGCGGCCCAAGTCAATCAGCATGAGGTGTTCGGCAATTTCCTTGGGGTCCTCGAGAAGCTCTTGGGCGAGTGCGGTATCTTCCTCCGCATTGCGACCACGTTTGCGCGTGCCGGCGATCGGACGCACTGTCACCTCTCCTTGCTCCAAGCGCACCAGAATCTCGGGCGATGAACCGACGATCTGCATTTCGCCGAAATCCACAAAATACAAATAGGGCGACGGATTCATATTGCGCAGCGCCCGGTACAGAGTGAGCGGTGACTTGTGAAAAGGCAGCGTCATTCTTTGGGACGGCACCACCTGCATGACATCCCCTGCCAGAATGTATTCCTTGATGCGCTCGACCCACCCCTCAAAAGTCGTTTGATCCGTCGCAAAATCCGCACTTTCCTCAACCGCTCGTGTGTCGACAGCGGAGAGCAACACGGGCTCCAAAGCGGCGCCTTCTGACGACAGCAGCGCCTCTAGGTAATCGAGTCTCGCTAGCGCATCCTCAAAAGCGGTTGGATGCGAGACGTCCGCATTCACAATCAATCTGAGTACCCCGGCGAGATTGTCGAACACCACCACTTCTTCTGCCAGCATGAGAGATACATCAGGGAGCGCCATGTCGTCGGGCGGCGCAGACTGCGCGAGACGCGGTTCAACAAAGCGCACCGTGTCGTAACCGAAGTAGCCCACCCAACCGCCATGAAACACGGGCAAATCGGGCATCGGCGCGCTCTGGTAACGCGCACGAATCAGATCAAACTGACTGAGGGGGTCATCGGTGTTAATCACTTCGATCGGGTCATCGTGCTCGTAGACCGTCAGGACGGAATCCGAGACCGCAAGCCAGCGTTTGGCGGGCAAACCAATAATCGAATACCGCCCCCAACGCTCACCGCCCTGCACCGACTCAAATAAAAACGAGCGCTGGCCCCGTGCCAGCTTATTGTAGGTAGAGAGCGGCGTCTCCGTGTCGGCCAGTATTGATCGGCTGACCGGGATGCGATTGAAGCCCTGAGCTGCCAGCCGGTCAAATTCATCGGCAGTGATGGAACTGGTCACGCTGAATGGACGCCCTCGAGCTCGAGGCGCATTGCGTTGATGGCAGCCTCATAGGAGGGCTGATTAAAGATCGCCGAACCGGCGACAAAGGTATCGGCCCCCGCCCGCGCGATCTCAGCGATATTGCCCGGACCCACACCGCCGTCGATCTCCAAACGAATCGGCAGTCCACTAGCGTCAATTAACGCTCGCGCCTCGCGGCACTTTTCCAAAGTGGACGGAATAAATGACTGCCCGCCAAATCCCGGGTTTACCGACATCAAGAGCACGAGATCCACTTTATCCATCACGTAGCGCAGCGGCTCCAGCCCCGCCGCCGGATTAAAAACCAGGCCCGCCTGGCAGCCGGCATCGCGAATCATTTGCAAGGAACGATCGACGTGGGTTGAGGCATCCGGATGAAAACTGATCACGCTGGCCCCCGCCTCGGCAAACATCCCGATCAGGGCATCGACCGGCTCTACCATCAGGTGCACGTCGATGGGTGCCTCAATACCATGATCCCGCAGGGCCTTGCAGACCATGGGGCCTATCGTCAGGTTGGGCACGTAATGGTTGTCCATGACGTCAAAGTGCACCCAGTCGGCGCCGTCATTGAGCACCTGCTCTACCTCTTCACCTAATCGGGCAAAATCCGCAGAAAGAATAGAGGGTGCAATCACGAAGGGCTGCATAGCGTTAACTCACTTTGCGTTGGGCGCTATGGTAATGCCTGCAGGGAATTGATGCGACTCACTGATCGAGTGCAGCAAGGCGCTCGGGTGTTCCCACATCATTCCACAACCCTGAAAAATATTGGCCGGTCAGACGATCATCCAGAATGGCTCGATCTAACAAAGGTTTTAACGGGCGTTTACCCAGCGCAAGGCCCGCGAAGAAATCAGGGTGATAGAGGGCAATGCCACTGAAGGTCAGCGTCTCCAGCGCCTCACGCTCACCTTTTATTCTCTCGGGTTGCCGCACACAATGCTCGGCAAGTACGAAATCCCCCCCAGGATGCTGCTTGGGGTTCGCCACCAAAATCAGGTGGCCACATCCGGGCTGGATGGCTGTCTCCCGCAGCGTCTGAAAAGGGAAATCTGTATAGATATCGCCGTTTACCACGGCAAAGGGTGCCTTACCCAGTAAAGGCAGGGCCTTGATGATGCCGCCCGCGGTTTCCTGCCGGACAGGCTCTCTGGATATCTGTATGCGGACACCCCAGCGACTGCCATCGCCACAAAATGCCGCGACCTGTTCTCCCAAGTAAGCCGCATTGACCACCAGCTCGGTGAAGCCGGCATCGCGCAAACGCACAATGTGATGCTCGAGCAGTGGCTTACCTTTTGCCGACAGCAATGGCTTGGGCGTAGCGTTTGTCAGAGGGCGCATGCGCGCACCCTCCCCTGCTGCGAGGATCATTGCCTTCACCGCGCCCCCCTTGCTCCGGTCACTATGGCGCCCTGATACCAGCTTTGCGCAGCAACGCGAGGCATGACCACCTCCTCAAACCACGCTGCAAAAGCGGCAACCGCTGGCTCGCCCTCGTAAAGCCTCATCGCCTCCCTGGTGTATGCCAGCACCAAAGGTAGATCATTCAAGTAAGCGGGCTTGGCATCACGCAGGCAGAGACGTGCAAAAACCCCCAGCACCCGCAAATGCCTTTGCAGGCCTACCAAATCGAAATGACGAATAAAGCCTTGCTCGTCTGGCACCGGGATGCCGGCACCCAGTAACGCCTGACGGTGTGCTTCCAGCCACCGGAGTTGATCGGGCCGCGGCCACTGTAGGTAACAGTCTTTTAACAATGAGACCGGGTCATAGGTGATGGGGCCCACCACGGCATCCTGAAAATCGATTAATCCCAGGCGCTCGTCGGCCATGCACATGATATTGCGACTGTGAAAGTCTCGATGAACCACACATTGGGGCTGGTTGAGAAAAACGTCCGTCAAAAACGTTACCAGATCACTCCACAGTTCATCAGTCAGCGTCTCCGGCCCCAGCCCCAGATGCGCGCAGACAAACCACTGGGGAAAAACAGACAACTCATCCTCAATACGGGCGGCATTAAAATGCGGCAAGGCCACGGACTCAATGGGGATCCGGGCCATTTTTCGGAGTTCGCTCAAGGCGCTCGCGTAGTGGCAATCCACCGCATCAGCGGTTAGCTGCGACGCCAATAACACATCACCAAAATCCTCCATGAGGAAAAATCCCTGATCGAGATCATTCGCATACTGCGCAGGCACCGCTAGCCCCGCCGCGTCTAACATCTGCTGCACGGCCAGAAATGCGGCATTGTTCTCAGAGGGTGGAGACGTCACCGCAATCCAGGAGTCGGCATTGCGGCCACCCGCGGAGGCGGCCAGCGCGTCACTGGGCGCTGGCATGTCTTGCGGATGGGGTGCACTCTGGTCGGGATTATCCTGCCGGCATGTGGTCCGAAAATACCGTCTAGGGCTCGCATCCCCCGCTATTTGCCTGAGGCAAATCGCGGTCACCGGCACCCCCAATGCGGCTGCAAGCCATCCGCGGAAGCGGCGGTCATCAGGCGCTTCCGAGGGCGTGGCAGTCTCGTTGGCAGGGTGGGTCACAAGCGCCTTTGAATACGACCGTAGGGTTGATGACGCACTTTATCACGGCCCTATAGGGCGCCAACCGAATAAGAGGCGGGAAAGCGCCACATGCATTATGATTCGGGGCCCTAAGCGACCCCCGGCCCCACTTTTGTCTCCACAGACTGCCTCTTCACGCCACTTGCCCAAACCGCTCGCAGCCAGCGTTCTGTTGGCCTCTTGGCACTTGCTCGCGCATGCTGTGCACGCAGATGAATTGGTCGAAGTGCCCGTTCTCCCCTTGGCAGACTGGCAGCCCCTCGCGGTGGTGCCCATGGCAGAGGCCGATCTTCGCTGCCGGCAGTGTCAGGGTAAATTCATCGATCCACTCGCGTCAGTAGACACGGCAATACCGCCGGCCGAGGCCGATCTCGAGGTCTTTGCAGACGACAGCGAAGTTACCGAAGGCACACTCTTTTTCTCCGGGAATGTGCGCGTGCAGCAAGGGTACCGGTACGTCACAGCGGACGAGGTTCAAATTGACCGGCAAAACGAAACTGCCGTGGCATCCGGTGAGGTCACGCTGCGGGAGCCCGGAGTACTGCTGACAGGCTCGGAGATTCGCTACGACAGCGTCTCGGAGCGGGCAGATCTGACGGACGCGCAGTACGTGCTACACACGCGACAGTTATCGGGCTCCGCCGCCGCACTGACCCGTCGGGCTAACGGCGACATCGAGATTAGCCAAGGGGCGATGACCTTCTGTGCCCCGGAAGACCCCGCCTGGATGCTTCACGCAAACGAGATCGAGATAGACCCGGATCGTGGAGAAGGTCGGGCCTGGGGCGCCAAGCTCAGAGTAGCGGGAGTGCCGGTGTTTTATTTGCCATGGGTGCGCTTCCCCGTGGATTCGCGGCGCAAAACCGGCCTCTTGTTTCCGGATTTAGGCAGTGACAGTCGCGGCGGTATCGACATTACCCAGCCGATTTACTTTAACCTCGCGCCCAATTACGACGCAGTCTACCGGCCCCGCTACATCGAGGAGCGCGGGCTGTTACATCAAGCCCAGGGGCGGTGGCTCAGCGAATCGGTCGGCTCTTGGGATATCTCGGGCGGCTGGATCAGTAACGACAGCAAATACCAAGACGACAACCTCAACGCCGACAGTGATCGCTGGCTCATCCACACCGAACACAAAGGCCAGTTTGGCGCAGCCTGGCGCACGAAAATCAACTTCAGCCGCGTGAGCGATCCCGAGTACGTGCGCGATATCGAAAACAATCGCCTGAGCGCGCAACGGCAAACCGCTTTGCAACAACTGGGGCGGGTCGATTGGTTAGGCGAGAGCTGGCAAGTCCGCGTCGACGTAGAGCAGTTCCAGTCACTGGCCGACGACATTCGCAACGACTACCAGAAGATGCCCCAGGTCACCGCCCGGTACACAGGCAGGCAAGAATGGCTGGGGGTACAACCGCTATTGACTGCGCAGCTCTCCCATTTTGATAGCGATTCGGTTCGGGTCACAGGGCAGCGCCTCTACACGGAGGCAGGACTCACCATGCCCAAGCGCTGGGTGGCGGGCTTTCTGACACCCACCGTGAAATACCGATCGGTCTCTTATGAGCTAGATGATTTCCCGCTGCTGGAGGATACGTCCCCCAATGCGGGGGCAATGATGGCCAGCCTGGACGGTGGTCTCATTTTTGAGCGACAAACCAGTTTGGGTGGCGCGAGCATGACCCAGACCCTCGAACCGAGGGCCTATTACCTTTACTCGCAATACGAGAGGCAAACCGGGCACCCCGATTTTGACAGCGCGGAACTCACCTTTAGCTACAGCCAGCTCTATCGCGATACCCGATTTTCGGGCAACGATCGCATTGATGATGCCAATCAACTCTCGCTGGGTGTGACCACGCGTTTCATCAATAACGATAGCGGGGAGGAAACCCTCAGCGCCAGCATTGGCCAGATTTACTACTTTCGTGATCGGGAAGTGCGCCTGAATCCTTTTGACCCCGATCTCGATGAGCACACTTCCGCGATTGCTGCAGAGGTAACCTGGTCGCCCTCTCCTCAGTGGCACATACGCTCAAGCCTGCTTTACGATACCAACCAAAATACGTTTGATGCTGCCTACGCTCAGGCCAGCTTTAAGCCCGACGCCCACACCATTTTTAATGTGGGCTATACCCTGCGCGAGCCACCGCCCTCACTGGTGGACCGCCCCGTAACCGAACAGGCCACCGCCTCACTCTATTACCCCATTAACGACACGTGGAGCGTGTTCGGCGCTTACGAATACTCCCTCGAGGCGTCCGAAGTCGTTGAGAGCATGGCCGGCTTTGAGTACGACGACTGCTGCTGGCGGGTGAGGTTGCTGTACATGCGTTACGTAGACACCCTCGTTGGGGATATTGTGGATTTTAAGGACCCAAACCTCGAACGCGAGAGTTCATTCCAGATTCAGGTACTACTGAAAGGCATGGGCGGCTTTGGTGGGCGCGTGGATGAACTGCTTGGCGACATGATTCGGGGTTTTCAGAAACGCTAATTACGGAGAACGCTCTGTCTGGCGATAGTCGCTGGGCTTCGAGGCAAAAAATTCAAGCGGATCTCAGTATGGCTCTACCGCCAATCAAACTGGCTGCACTAGTTTTGCCGCTATTGGAGCGCTCCCGACGCCATGCCACTGAGACGCCCCACTCACCAACCCCAATTGCCTAGCCCGCTGTTATCTCGCCGCGTTTTACCTCACAATTCGCGGTCTGATTACGAAGGACGAGCATCTATGCTGGCTTTGGTAGCGCGCCGGTTGCGCCACTCGCTATTCACCCTGGGGCCTCTAGCCTCACTGTTAATGACAGTGCCGGCCGCCCCTGCGCTGGCACAAATTGAGATGCTCGATCAGGTCGTGGCGATCGTTGACGATGACATCATCCTCGCCTCCGAGTTGCGCGAGAGCCTGGAGACCGTGCGACAAACGCTGGAGGCGCGCGGCGTGGAACTGCCCGAGGAAGAGGTGCTGGTGCGAGAAACCCTCGACCGACTGATCATCGACAGCATCCAAATGCAGCTCGCTAACCGCTATGGCGTGCGCATTCCCGATCAGCAGTTGGATGAGGCCATGACCCGCCTCGCGCGCCAGAACGGCCTCACGCTGGAACAATTTCGCGTGGCCCTTGAGCAGTCGGGTCAGAACTACGCCATGATGCGCGAGGACCTGCGAGACGATCTGGCGATACAGCGCGTGCAGCAGGGCAACGTGATGCGCAACATCAATATCTCCGAGCAGGAGATCGACAACTTCCTCAATACCGAGGAAGGCGAAGCCATGACCCAGCCCGAATATCGCGTAATCCAGGCGCTACTGGCATCGAGCAAAAATGAGCCGCGGGACGCTGCAAAAGCCAAGGAAGACTACGTGGATCAGCTGCTGGCGGCGATTCAGGCGGGCACCCCGTTTGAAGAGGCAGTGAGCGCCACCGAGCCCTACCCGTTGACCGGCGGCGATCTTGGCTGGCGAAAGTTAGGCGATATCCCCAGCATGTTTGCCGAGGTGGTACCGACACTCTCTATTGGCGAGGTCGCCAAGGTTAAATCGTCGTCGGGCTTTCATTTGGTCTACCTCGCCGACGCACTGGGCGGCGAACGGTTAGTGAAGCAAACTAACGTGCGGCACATTCTGATCAAACCCACCGAAGTGCTGAGCGAGACCGCCGCCGAAGAGTTGGCTGGAAATTTGGTAGAACGCATCCGCGGCGGCGCAGACTTTGGCGCACTCGCGCGACAGTACTCTGATGACATTGGCTCCGCTGCCGAGGGTGGCGAGCTGGGCTGGACCAACCCGGGGCAAATGGTGCCGGAATTCGAGGCCACCATGGCCAGTGCCACCGAGGGCGAGGTGACCGAACCGTTTCGCAGTGAGTTTGGTTGGCATATTTTGGAGGTCACCGGGCGCCGTGATAAAGATTTCTCAGGTGAGATCCAGCGCAATCAGGTGGCGAATTACATCCGCGACCAGAAATACCAGGAGGAACTCGACGCCTGGCTGCGCAAGATCCGTGAAGAAGCCTTTGTCGACATCAAATGATGTCAGGCAATGCCTTGGCCTACAACGATAGTGACCTGCCGCGCGGCAGTTTTGACACTCAGTCGGGGGCGCCTGTCGGTCTGCAGCCACCATTTTTTCTATGGCTTTAGTTTTCAAGATGCGGGGAGGGTGATGTTCGCTCCCGTGATCCTTGGCACTGCAGGGCGCCCCCCATTAACGGAAAGCGCAGCCGTCGGGGAGCCAATATATCGCTCCTCAACCCACGCTTTATTGCACCGCGCCGAAACGAGCATCTGACCCTTCACTC
>JAYNYK010000073.1:0-11021 GCA_038102985.1 Halieaceae bacterium | reverse complement strand
CCGACATCCTGCTCCCAAAGCAGGCGCGCTACCAGACTGCGCTACACCCCGAAAACGCGGGGTTAACCCGCGCGCGGCGCGCAGTGTACCCACATTGCCTATATTGGGCAATGTCACAGAAAAACACTTCCTTCACCCATGAGACTCTGCAAGAATCCTCGACTTTTTAAGGGGGAACATCAGGCATGGCCGCTCTTATCCTTGACGGAAAACAGGTCGCTGAACAATCAGAAGCCGAACTCGCGCAGCGCGTAGCGGCCATCAAGGCGAAAGCCTCGGGGAGAACCCCTGTGCTCGCCACCATATTGGTAGGGGATGACCCAGCATCTGCCACCTACGTTAAAATGAAAGGCAACGCCTGCCGCAGGGTCGGCATGGAGTCGCTTGCGATCGAACTGCCCTCCTCGACGCGCACCAACGATTTGCTGCGCGAGATAGAGCAGCTCAACCAAAATCCAGACGTTCACGGCATTCTGTTACAGCATCCTGTGCCAGCCCACATCGATGAACGGGCCTGCTTCGACATGATCGCGCTGGAGAAAGATGTTGATGGCGTTACCTGCCTTGGCTTCGGTCGTATGGCGATGGGTGAGCCGGCTTACGGCTGCGCAACCCCACAGGGCATCATGCGACTGCTGAAACATTACGAACTAGCCTTGGAGGGGCTTCACGCCGTGGTGGTGGGTCGCAGCCCCATTTTAGGTAAGCCCATGGCGATGATGCTGCTGGAAGCCAATGCCACGGTAACCATATGCCACTCTCGTACTCAGGGGCTGGATAACCTCATCCGCCAGGCTGACCTGGTGGTTGGCGCGGTAGGTCGACCTGAGTTTATTCGCGCCGAATGGATCAAAGAGGGTGCGATTGTCGTCGATGCGGGCTATCACCCCGGTGGCGTGGGGGATATCGAACTCTCACCGCTGACTGACCATGCTCGCGCGTTAACGCCTGTGCCAGGTGGCGTGGGTCCTATGACGATCAATACGCTGATACAGCAAACCGTCGAATCTGGCGAAAAGGCCCTCAACTAATACCAACCACGCGCGCGAGTTCAGTGCCGACGGCGCCAGAGGGTGCCGTCGGCACCATCTTCCAAAATCACCCCCCGCGCTTCGAGCAGATCACGTATCTCGTCGGCTCGAGCAAAATTACGATCCCTTCGCGCGGAAAGGCGCTCTTCAATAAGGTCCTCTATCGTCGCTTCGCTCAACGCCGAGGGATCAGATTGCAAGGCTTGCGTGAACCAAGCACTGGGGTCGGCATCGAGTATGCCAAGCAACTGACCTCCCGCTAGCAGCTCCGCCTTGGCGCGGGCGACGTCTTTGGGTTTGTTGGCTTTGTTGAGCTTGCCCGCAACAGTATGCAAATGAGCGATGGCTTCGGGTGTATTCAAGTCGTCCAGAAGCGCCCGGAAAACACCTGTCTCCTCAGCACGAAGCTCCTCGGCAGCAGAGCCCTGATGTTTCCTCAAGGCGGTGTAAAACGCATCCAACTGGGTTCTCGCCCTCTCAAGCCCATCCCCCGAGAAATCAAGTGGTGACCGGTAGTGCGCCGACAGCAAGGAAAAGCGAATGACTTCGCCCGGATAGCTCGCCAACAGCTCCCGCACTGTGCGGACATTCCCCAACGACTTCGACATTTTTTCGCCTTCCATATCCACATAGGCGTTGTGAATCCAATAGTTAACGAAGTTCCCGCCATAACCGCAGCAGCTTTGGGCGCGCTCATTTTCGTGATGGGGAAAAATGAGGTCTCGTCCGCCACCGTGTATATCAATGGCCTCCCCCAAGTGGGCATGAATCATGGCGGAACACTCCAGATGCCACCCCGGTCGACCTCTACCCCAGGGGCTCTCCCATCCGGGCTCGCTATCGGCCGAGGGCTTCCAGAGCACAAAATCCCCGGGATGCCGTTTGTAATCGGCCACCTCGACTCTAGCGCCCGCCAGCATATCCTCAAGCTTACGGCCGCTCAGCGCCCCGTAACCCGCCATCGATACTACAGAAAAAAGAACATGCCTTTCGGAAACATAGGCACTGCCGTTGGCCACGAGACGCTCCGTAAGCGAAATCATCTCCGGCACATGTTCCGTTGCCCGTGGTTCTATCGTTGGCATCAGTGCATTGAGCGCACCCATATCCTCTCGATATTTCTCCGTAAACTCGCGGCTTACTGCGTCTATCGAAGTATTCTGTTCAGACGCCGCTTGAATGATCTTGTCATCGATGTCAGTGATATTGCGCGCATAAACAACATTGGTATAAAGCAGGCTCAGAAGCCGGTAGAGGCAGTCAAAAACGACAACGGGCCGCGCATTGCCAATGTGGGCAAGGTTATAAACTGTCGGGCCGCACACATACATCGTAATGCGATCAGGATCGTTGGGAACAAAATTTTCTTTGCTCCGAGTCAGGGTGTTGTAAAGCCTGAGATCAGGCATTGGCCTCTGACCATGTATCGCGAAGCCCGATGACCAAGTTGAACACCGGATTGTCCGAGGAGTGGTCGTATCGATCCGCCACGAAGTAGCCCTCTCGCTCAAACTGGAATACGTCCTCGGGATTCGTGGCACGAAGCGAGGGTTCAACCATGGCACCCTCGATGACGGTGAGACTGTCGGGATTGACCGCCTCCAGAAGACGCTCTGAGCGACCGGGCTCTGGGATACTGAACAAACGGTCGTAGCGCCTGACTGTCGCTGGGACAGCACGGGAGGCACAGACCCAATGAATCACCCCTTTCGGTCGAATACCATCCTCGGGATCAAGGCCTGGTTCCTGCGTCACACACCGCGCGTAAATCGTCGACACGTTGCCTGCATCGTCCTTGTCACAGGATGTTGCTTCAACCACCAGCGAACCCCTCAATCGAACGCGCTTTCCCAAAACGAGTCGTTTGAACCGTTTATTGGCCTCTTCGCGGAAATCGTCGCGATCGATGAATAACTCCGAGCCCATGATGAGTTTGCGCTGACCAAAACTGGCGTCCGAGGGATGATTGGCAACCGAC
The DNA here is from genome assembly GCA_038102985.1 of Halieaceae bacterium. Classification (GTDB taxonomy): domain Bacteria; phylum Pseudomonadota; class Gammaproteobacteria; order Pseudomonadales; family Halieaceae; genus Luminiphilus. The sequence continues at coordinate 8,012 of JAYNYK010000073.1, read as the reverse complement.
AGCGTCACCGCGCTTGGCAGGTTCGTGAGCACCAGACGTAGCGGCGCCATTACGCACATGGCTCGCGGTGCAGATTGGTTTAGGTGATTCCTCACCGCGCTTTCAAGCATCGCCACGTCAACGACGCCGTCGGAGCGCGAGGTGCCGATCTCCTCACAAAAGTGGCGAATCGCCGCGGCAGGATATCCACGACGTCTTAAACCCGCGACAGTGGGCATACGAGGATCGTCCCAGCCCGCCACGATACCTTCATCGACCAGCTCCTTCAGTTTCCGCTTGCTAGTCACCGTATAGCTGGTATCCAAACGAGCAAATTCGATTTGCCGGGGCGTATGGGGAACGGGCAAATGCGCAATAAACCAATCGTACAACGGTCGGTGATCTTCAAACTCCAGCGTGCAGATCGAGTGCGTGACGCCTTCGATGGCATCTCCCTGACCGTGGGCAAAGTCATAGGTCGGATAAATGGGCCACTGATCGCCGGTCTGATGGTGCGTGGCATGACGAATGCGATACAAAATAGGATCACGGAGATTGATATTGGGTGATGCCATGTCGATTTTTGCCCGCAATACCCTCTCGCCATCTACGAACTCCCCAGCGCGCATCTGGCAAAACAGCTTTTGATTTTCCTCTGGGCTGCGATCCCGGTATGGGCTATTTTTACCTGGCTCCGTCAGCGTTCCGCGATACTCCCGAGCCTCCTCTGCTGATAAATCGCAAACATAAGCCAGACCTTGATCGATCAGGTAGAGGGCCCACTCGTAAAATTGCTCAAAATAGGCGGAAGCATACCGCACGTCTCCGGACCATTCGAAGCCCAGCCACCGCACATCCTCCTGAATTGAGTCAATAAACTCCTGGCTCTCCTTTTCCGGGTTGGTGTCATCAAAACGAAGATGGCATCGACCACCAAACTGCTCTGCCAGACCGAAATTCACGGTAATGGATTTAGCGTGGCCAATGTGTAAAAACCCGTTTGGCTCCGGGGGAAATCGAGTGACCAGCGCCTGCACACGGCCCTCTGTCAGATCATTTTCAATCTGAGTGCGTAAAAAGTTACTGCGCAGTTCCGCGGACATGCTGAAACCTGAATCCTGAATCGAAATCGGAGAGCGGAGTACTATATCAACAGGAAGTCCTGCATGGCAGATCGGTGTGTTTAGTAACATCAAAAAATTCGGGATCGTCAGCGCTCGCTGAGTCTAGTAGGATGCGCGCTTTCCCACTAACGACCTGAGGTTTACATGCCAGCAGCACAAGTATTGATGACGACTACCGTTGGCCCCATGACGCTAGAGCTAGATACCGATAATGCGCCGAAGACCGTCGAGAATTTTCTTTCCTACGTTGCTGACGGCTTCTATGACGGCACCATATTTCACCGGGTCATTGATAACTTCATGGTTCAGGGTGGCGGCTTTACTACAGATATGGAGCAAAAAGAAACCAAGACGCCTGTAGAGAATGAGGCGAATAATGGGTTGAGCAACGACCGCGGCACCATTGCTATGGCCAGAACGCAGGATCCACATTCCGCTACGGCGCAGTTCTTTATTAATGTGCAGGACAACGACTTTCTCAACCATACGGGAGAAAACATTCAGGGCTGGGGCTATGCTGTCTTTGGTAAGCTGACCGATGGCGAGGACGTTTTGGATAAAATCCGCTGTGTTCAAACTGGCGGCCAAGCTGGTCATCAAGACGTGCCGGTTGAACCCATCATCATCGAGAGCGTGACGCTCATTACCGATTAGGCAGCGCGTCGGGTGGACAGACTCTTCATCAGCGACCTTCATCTGAGCGAAGAGACGCCGAAAATCGAAGCTGCGCTATCGCAGTTACTCACTGACACCGGCCTTCCTGATCAACTTGTGATCCTTGGAGACTTTTTTGAGGTCTGGGTGGGTGATGACGATGATTCTTCACTCGCGGATCGTACTCGCAACCTGCTTTATGACACCTCGCGCCGAGGCTGCGAAATATGCATTGCCCGAGGTAATCGCGATTTTATGTTGGGGCAGCGCTTTGCCGATGACGTAGGAGCGACGTTACTTGCCGACGAGACGCTTCTTGAGATTGCAGGAAGACCCGCCGTATTGCTCCACGGCGACACACTGTGTACTGACGACGCGGATTACCAGCGTTTCAGGGCCATGGTTCACGACCCCGCATGGCAGGGCGAAATGATGGCAAAGGGATTGGAGGAGCGACGGGAGCTTGCTCGGCAATTACGCGCACTGAGCATCGATGCCGCCAGTAATAAACCGGAGGACATCATGGACGTGAATCCTCAAGCAGTTGATGCCTTGATGGCCAACGCAGACGTCACGCTGATGGTTCACGGGCATACCCATCGACCGGGCAGACACACGCTTGTCTGTGGTGAACGAATTGTTTTGGGAGACTGGAGCGAGGCCCACGGCTGGCTTTTGCGAGAGCGGGGAGCGACTCTCACTCTGGAGCAATTTGCCATCTCTCAGTGAATCGACTCAATGGGGCCGCTGTGAAAGCGAAACTCCTCGTCGACCCCTTCGATCAAGGCCGCTTCCAGAGTCTTAAAATAATCGAGCCTTTGTGACATCTCTCTGGCGTCACAATACTGTTCAGCCAGATGCAAATAATCTAAAAAGTGTCTCGCTTCGCTTTTCAGTAACTTTTGATAGAAAGACCCCAATACAGGGTCCAGCTCAGGCGCTAACTTTGAAAAGCGTTCACAAGATCGCGCCTCGATCAGTGCGCCAACAATCAGTACGTCGATCAATCGATTCGGCTCGTTCTTTCTGACCCCAATATGCAAACCCTGCGCATAGCGTGATGCACTCAACGGTTGATACTCGAATCCCCTTTTGCCGATCATTTCAAGTACCTGCTCGAAATGACGTAATTCCTCTCTCGCCAGCCGGGACATTTTACTGAGTAGTGAGACCTGATTGCCGTAGCGATGCATTAACGCAAGGGCCGTGGATGCCGCTTTCTTCTCGCAGTTGGCATGATCGGTCAGCAGCAGCACCTCCCTGGCAGGATTCAGCGCCGCCTCAATCCACTTATCGGGCGTTCTGCAAGGAAGAAACGCCTCCACCCGACCCAAATCCGTTTTTAGGCTCACCGGCTCAGGTCCGATCGAGGCCCATCCAAAAAGAGGTCACCGGTGGCGATGTAACGGTCATAGTGCGCAGCTGACAAAATCCAAAACTCTTCATCGATCTCATCTCGCAACACGGGGAGCGACTTACCGGAATGGTTTGGAAGGACCTCAAAGCCAAACTGTTCTGGCGAAGTGATCTGATGCGCACCCGCTTTCAGCATGGCAAACACGTGACAGTATGGGTCGTGATGCGACTGAATCCGAATTTGCTGCACCTTCAACTGCCACTCCAGTAACGGTCGATCAACAATGCGAAATTTATTCGCAACACACTGCGCAAGAAATTCATCCAGCCGACGATCTATCACCTGCTTTTGCTCTTGAGCGTATCCGTTCCAATCGATAACTTCATGGGCAAAGCGCTTGCAGCCGCGGCAGACGACGTCGCCGACGCCGGTCGAACAGACGCCGATGCAAGGCGTTTTTATTGGGATAAGCTGCGACACAAAACCTCCAGTAGCGGTAGTTTAACAGTTTGTGAGCGCCACCCTGAGGGGGATACAGGCCGCCGCTAACAAGCGGCATGAGTGTGATGAATACGGGTTATTTCGGCTTCCTGTAACGCTGAAGTCTCGGGTCGAGGTATAATTTCTTTGGCCTTATCTTTCCCATTGATTCATGACGTTTTTACAAGGAATAGTCCATGCTAGATGCCTATAGAGAACATGTCGCTGAGCGCGCGGCACTGGGCATTCCCCCCACCCCTTTGTCAGCGGCACAGGTAGCGGAGGTCACTGAGCTCTTGAACGCCCCGCCCGAGGGAGAAGCTGACTTTTTGCTGGAGCTCATCACTGAGCGCGTGCCACCGGGCGTAGACGAAGCGGCCTATGTCAAAGCGGGATTCCTGTCGGCTATTGCTAAAGGCGAGAGCCGATGCCCACTCATTGATCGCGTCGGCGCGATCGAACTGCTGGGGGATATGCATGGCGGGTACAACATTGGCACCCTGATAGCCCTCATTGATGACGAAGCGCTCGGATCACACGCTGCCAGCCAACTTAAAAGGACCCTCTTGGTGTTCGACGCGTTTCACGACATCGTTGAATTAGCCAACAAGGGTTCTGCCAACGCGCAATCAGTCCTACAGAGCTGGGCTGACGGAGAGTGGTTTACGGCGAGAGAAACAGTGCCCGAGTCACTAAAAATGGTGGTGTTTAAAGTAACTGGGGAGACGAATACAGACGATCTCTCACCCGCGCCTGACGCATGGTCCCGTCCCGATATACCGTTGCACGCGCTTGCGATGTTTAAGATGGCGCGAGAGGGTATTGAGCCCGATGAACCGGGCAAGACGGGCCCGCTCAAAAAAATTGAAGCGATTAAAGCCAGCGGTCTACCCGTGGCCTTTGTGGGAGACGTGGTAGGAACGGGATCCTCGCGCAAATCCGCAACCAACTCGGTCCTTTGGTATTTTGGCGAAGACACGCCCGGCATTCCAAACAAACGCGCCGGGGGTGTTTGCATTGGCGGCAAGGTCGCCCCCATTTTTTACAACACTATGGAAGACGCTGGCGCACTGGTATTCGAGGCTCCTGTCGATCAGCTCAAAATGGGCGATGTCATCGAGATAAAGCCCTACGAGGGACAGATCTTGTCGGAGTCAGGGGAGCTTCTGTCAGAATTTGAGCTTCGGTCGGAGGTGCTGCTGGATGAGGTTCGCGCGGGAGGACGCATCAACCTGATTATTGGACGTGGGCTCACGGCCAAGGCGCGAGAGGCCCTAGGGCTGGAGGAAAGCACCCTCTTTCGCAAGCCAGAGCAGCCCGCGACGTCTGATAAGGGGTACACGCTTGCCCAGAAAATGGTGGGGCGCGCGTGTGGTGTAGCGGGCATTCGCCCGGGCACCTACTGCGAACCTCGCATGACCACCGTTGGATCTCAGGATACAACCGGACCCATGACCAGAGACGAACTGCAAGATCTCGCGTGCCTCGGATTTTCAGCGGACTTGACGATGCAGTCCTTCTGCCACACCGCCGCTTACCCCAAGCCGGTCGATATCGATACGCAGCATACGCTCCCCGACTTCATTATGACGCGAGGCGGCGTCTCCCTGCGTCCGGGGGATGGCATCATCCATAGCTGGCTCAACCGAATGCTGCTGCCCGACACGGTGGGTACCGGCGGCGATTCTCACACCCGATTTCCAATCGGCATCTCTTTTCCGGCCGGATCTGGGCTTGTCGCCTTCGCCGCGGCAACAGGGGTTATGCCCCTCGACATGCCCGAATCGGTTCTGGTGAGATTTACCGGTGAGATGCAACCCGGCGTCACATTACGAGATCTGGTACACGCCATTCCTTACTATGCCATTCAGCAGGGCTTACTCACGGTAGAGAAAAAAGGCAAGAAAAACATATTCTCAGGTAGGATTCTTGAGATCGAGGGTCTGGAGTCACTCACCGTCGAACAGGCCTTCGAACTCTCTGATGCTTCTGCTGAACGCTCGGCGGCTGGCTGCACCATCAAGCTGGGACAAGAGACCATTGCTGACTATCTGCGCTCTAACATCGTGCTGTTGCGATCCATGATCGCTGAGGGCTATGGCGATCCTCGGACGCTGGAACGTCGGGCCCGCAATATGGAGGCGTGGCTCGAACAGCCTGAACTCCTGCAAGCAGACGACAGCGCCGAATATGCCGCGGTAATTGAAATTAATTTGAATGAAGTCAACCAGCCGATCGTTTGCGCCCCCAACGACCCCGACGATGCCCGTTTGCTGTCAGAGGTACAGGGCGACCTCGTCGATGAGGTATTCATTGGCAGTTGCATGACCAATATCGGGCATTTCAGGGCAGCAGGAGAGCTCCTCGAAGCCCATGGGGCTCCCGTATCAACCCGCATGTGGATTTGCCCACCGACACGGATGGATGAGCACCAGCTAATGGAAGAAGGCTACTACGCCATTTTTGGGCGCGCAGGAGCCAGAACGGAGATGCCCGGCTGTTCCCTCTGCATGGGTAATCAGGCAAGAGTGGCACCCAAATCAACGGTCCTCTCTACCTCGACGCGTAATTTCCCGAACCGACTCGGCGAAGGTGCCAATGTTTACCTGACATCCGCCGAATTGGCTTCGGTGGGCGCATTGCTGGGTAGACTACCGACGCCAGAAGAGTATTTGGAATACGCGCAGAAAATCGACTCAATGGCGGAGGAGATCTACCGTTACATGAATTTTGATCAGGTTTTGTCTTTTCAAGAGCTGGCAAAAGACGGAGCGAGAATCGCAGCCACCATCATAGATCAGGTGGCGTGACAAATACCGCGCTATAGCGTCTGTAGGGCGTCAAACCCCCGGTTGCAGTCGGCTTGCAGATCACTTAGGTCCTCAAGCCCTACGGCAATACGGATCAGTCCCTGGCCCACGCCTGCTGCCGCTCTTTGTGTCTCGGCCAAGCGCCCGTGGGTCGTTGATGCAGGATGCACGATGGTGGATTTCACGTCGCCCAGGTTTGCCGTCAACGACATCAGAGACGTGTTATTGAGGAATCGAAAAGCGGCCTCTCTGTCTCCCTCGACTTCAAAAGCGAGCACGCCGCCATAACCATTTTGCTGTCGCGTCGCCAAATCGTGACCCGGATGAGCGGGTAGACCGCAGTAATAAACCTTTGCTACATGGGGCTGCGCTTCCAACCATTCAGCGAGTGCCTGGGCATTAGCACAGTGGGACCTCATCCGAATATCCAGCGTCTCGAGACCCTTGAGCATTACCCATGCATTAAATGCACTCATCGTGGGTCCGCAGGAGCGATTGAATGCCACTATCGGCTCGATCAACGCCCGGCTCCCTACGACGGCACCCCCAAGCACCCGGCCCTGTCCGTCTAGATATTTCGTTGCCGAATGGGTGACCAAATCAGCGCCCAACAATAAGGGCGTTTGCAGCGCAGGCGTACAAAAGCAGTTATCAACGGCAAGGAGCGCGCCCAATTCATGGCTCAGGGTGGCAATTGACGATATATCCGCAATGGCATTCATTGGGTTGGAGGGCGTCTCCAAAAATAGCAATTTAGTGGCTTTAGTTGCAGCCGCCCGCCAAGCATCAACATCGGTCAATGGTACAAACGTGATGTCGACCCCGAATTTTTTTAGCGTATTTTCAAACAGGCCAATGGTCGCGCCGAAGACATCACGGGAGCACAACACATGGTCCCCCGCCTGAAGATGCGCCATACACACCGCCAAAATGGCCGACATACCCGACGCCGTAGCAACCGCACTTTCACCCTGCTCAAGAGACGCCAATCGCTCCTCAAAGCTTCGTACCGTTGGGTTGGTATAGCGCGAATAGACATTACCCGAGACGTCACCAGAGAATTTGGCCGCGGCGTCCTCGGCAGAATCAAAAACAAAGCTGGAAGAAGTGAATATGGGCTCCGCGTGCTCACCCTCCGGAGAGCGCCTAATGCCCGCTCTGATTGCCCGGGTGCGAGGGCCAGCAGATTCCAGCCATGCTCCGTTATCACCCGTCATAAGCTGCTCTCTCAGGCGCCGCGTTCCCATCAACCATCATTGTGCAGACCGACCACCGCACCATCACTAACACCGAAATTCGGCGCTCTGACCTTGGCGCCGTCGGCACGTGCAGCCTCAACCGCTTGCAGATAAGATTCATCGATATTGCCGGCCCGATACTTTCCATCAAAAACAGACGACTCAAACCCATCGACTTCCGGATTACCCTCCCGCGAGCACTCGATCAAATCGTCCAGATCCTGGTACACCAGCCAATCAGCACCAATTTCCTCTTTTATTTCCTCAACTGATCGTCCATGGGCTATCAACTCGGTCGCGGCAGGCATATCGATACCATAAACATTGGGGAAGCGAACCGGGGGCGCCGCTGAGGCGAAATAAACCCGGT
>JAYNYK010000011.1:0-47388 GCA_038102985.1 Halieaceae bacterium | reverse complement strand
GTCGCCTTGGTAGGCCATTACCCCACCAACTAGCTAATCCAACGCAGGCTCATCTGATAGCGCGAGGCCCGAAGGTCCCCCGCTTTCCCCCGTAGGGCGTATGCGGTATTAGCTCGAGTTTCCCCGAGTTGTCCCCCACTACCAGGTAGATTCCTACGCGTTACTCACCCGTCCGCCGCTCTACTCACACCGAAGTGCTTTCGCGCTCGACTTGCATGTGTTAGGCCTGCCGCCAGCGTTCAATCTGAGCCATGATCAAACTCTTCAGTTGAAGATCTTTAACCTCTGACCGAAGTCAAGAGGAGATGGTTACGCAAAGCTTGCTTTACCATCCAAAATCTCAGCTCAGACACAATTCGAAATCATTGAATTAATGAGTCACTTGTTGTGTCTGAATGGTAAGTGAAAACCATCCCAACAAGTGCCCACACATCTGTCTTTATCTGACTGTTAATCAACAAACCTGCCGCTCGGGCAGGTCTTTCGCCGGGGGGATCCCCCGCCGAGGTCGCGCATTATACGTACCGGCGGTTGCTCTGCAAGCCTTTTTTACAAAAAGTTTTGCGGTGTCCGGTACAACGCCTGATGAGGCCCATCAGCCCCTTTGAGGGCCAGCGATAATATCAATCAATAGCAATCCGAGCAATGCGGTGGGCCGGCCACAAGTCAGCCTATAAAAGCGGGGGATAAAGCCTGCCCGCAAGGCTCAGCGCCCGGGCCCCTCCTTCAGCTAGACCGACCGCCGCCACCGACCCATGCGCCACAGCAGTAACCCAGCAAACAACGTTCCGTAAACCATTGCCTCAGCGATATCCGATCGCGCTAACCAGAACATATGAAGCCATGCCAACAAGGTCGCCGGATATACCAGCCGGTGGAGGCGGCGCCATCGTCTGCCCAACCGACGCCGCGCAGTATCAGTTGAGGTGAGCGCCAGAGGTAAGAGGAGGAGCCAGGCTGCAAACCCGACCAGCACGTAAGGGCGCTCCCGGAGTTCCTCCATCAAAAGGGTCGCATCCCAAGCCACATACACCTGCGCGAATAGCAGCAGGTGCACGCTGGCATAGGCAAACACCGCCACACCCAAGACGCGCCGGATGCGGAATAAGCCCCGCCAGCCATGTCGCGCAAAAGGCGACGCACACAGCACCAGCACCAACCCACGCAACACCCATCCTCCCGTACCCTGCATCAGCACTTTGGCGGGATCAGGCCCCAGCTGGCCCACCGCCAGCTGCCATGCCAGCACCCCCAGGGGCACACTGCATGCTGCGATGGCGATAGTGGTTGCAGCTTTAGGGGGTATCGCCCAGGACACACTCATTCCTCCCGAATGCGACGATGGCTTGTCTGCCCGACAGCCGGTGTGCGGGCTTCAACAAAAACCGCGGGGCAATGCCTGTCAGTAAAAACGACGCAGATCCATGCCGGCGTAAAGTGACGCTACGCGCTCACCGTACCCGTTGAAAGGCAAGGTCGGGACTCGGTTGGGGTTAAAAATCGAGGAAGGCAGACGGCGCTCAAAGCGCTGCGACCAACGCGGATGATCGACATCGGGATTGACGTTGGCATAAAACCCATATTCTCGGGGCTGCAGTGTTTGCCAACTTGTCGCCGGCTGCCGATCGGTCAAGTTGATTTCAACGATGGACTTGATGCTTTTAAAGCCGTATTTCCACGGCACCACCAACCGCAACGGCGCGCCATTCTGGTTGGGCAGCGTCTTGCCATAAAGACCGACCGCCATCAGCGTCAGCGGGTGCATCGCCTCATCGAGGCGCAATCCCTCGCGATAAGGCCAGTCGATAACGCTGCCGAAGGAGCGGGTACCGCGCATCTCACTGCGCCGATAGAGCGTCTTGAATTCAACAAAGCGAGCCTCGGATTTGGGCTCAAAGCGACTCAACAGAGTGGCGAGCGGAAACCCGATCCAGGGCACCACCATCGACCACGCCTCAACGCAACGAAAGCGATAGATCCGCTCCTCTAAATCAAACCCGCCGAGCAGATCCTCCAAATGCAGGGCGCCCGGCTTATTCACCAAGCCCCCAACAGCTACCGTCCAGGGGTCCGTCGTCATCTCATGGGCGTGTCGTGCCGGATCTGACTTATCAGTCCCAAACTCATAAAAATTATTGTAGGCGGTGATCGCCTCCACCGGGGTTTTCTCGGCTTCCAAGCCCGAATTGCGGTCCGGCGTGTGGGACAGCGTTTTTTCACCCCCTTCGCGGGCGCTAGCCGCTGCCGGCCAAGCCAATGCCGACCCCACTGAAGCGGAAATTAAAGCCCGACGGTTGAGAAACACCGATTCCGGCGTGATCTCTGAGGACGCAATCGTCGCGTCAGTGTAGATCCGTCTTCCCATGAGCGGCATCGCCTCCTTCATTACCGGACTGATCACTTTTAGTGAGCTGATCACTGCGCAGATGCTGAACCGGGCCCGACAATGCATAGATCATCGCAAGCCCCCAGATGGCAATCGGCGGGTCTAGCGCAATCAATCCCAGTAGGCCCACCACCAGCAACATGCGCACAAACGGGACACGCCGGTCAAAGGTAATGGACTTGAAGCTGGAGTAGGGAAATCGGGAAATCATTAAAAATCCCAGCGCAGCCAGCAGCAGCGCGTGTACCCAATCGAGCGTGGGGCCGGTCCAGCCATGGGTCTGGCCCATCCAAACTAAACTGGCCGCTGTCACCGCTGCAGCGGGGCTGGCGAGCCCCGTGAAATTCACCTGATCGTCGCTTTCCATATGCGCGTTGAACCGGGCGAGACGCAGAGCAGTGCAAGCCGCGTAGATAAAGGCGGCTACCCATCCCACCTTACCCAGGCCCGTGAGCGCCCAATTAAAGGTCAGCAAGGCCGGTGCCACGCCAAAACTCACCATGTCCGACAAACTGTCGTATTGGGCGCCAAAAGCGCTACTGGTGCGGGTGAGTCGTGCCACTCGCCCGTCTAATCCATCGAATACCATCGCCACCAAAATGGCTACTGAGCCCGCATAAAAATCGCCTTGCATGCCCGCGATAATGGCGTAAAAGCCGCAGAACAAGGCGCCCGATGTGAGCAAATTGGGGAGCAGGAATATGCCTGGGGCCCGGGGCATTTGACCGGCACCCCTTTCCTCGTACTCACCGACAAGGCTCGCCAGGGGCCCTTCAATCTGCTCCGCCGCTCGCTCGAGCTCGTCGGTGTCCGACCGCTGATCTTCTGTCAACATATTTTGCGCTCCGCCACGCTGCCTCCCGGGCAGCAGAATTAATTGTAACAGCGGCGTTTACCCGGGACACGATGTCCGACACAATACGCACCCTTTTTTTCAGGCCGCCGACCGAGGTAACGCCAGTGAGCAATTATTTCAACTCTCTCCCTCTGCGCACGCAATTGCAAGAATTGGGCAAGTGCCGTTTTATGGACCAGAGTGAGTTTGACGCCGGCATCACCCCAATCGCCGGCAAAAAACTGGTGATTGTTGGCTGCGGCGCTCAGGGCTTCAATCAGGGGCTTAACTTGCGTGACAGCGGGCTGGATGTGGCTTACGCACTGCGCAAAGAGGCCATCGCGGAGAAACGGCCTTCCTGGGTGAAGGCCACCGAAGCGGGCTTCAGGGTGGGCACTTATGAGGAAATGGTGCCCGAAGCAGACATGGTGCTGAATCTCACCCCGGACAAGCAGCATAGTAATGTCGTTGAAGCTGTGATGCCCCTTATGAAGCATGGCGCCTGCCTGTCCTACTCACACGGATTCAACATTGTCGAAGAGGGCATGAAAATCCGGGAGGACCTGACCGTCATCATGGTCGCGCCCAAGTGCCCCGGCACTGAAGTCCGGGAAGAGTATCTCCGCGGATTTGGCGTCCCGACCTTAATCGCAGTGCACCTTGAAAACGATCCCGAGAGCAAGGGCCTGGAATGGGCCAAAGCCTATGCCGCAGGGACGGGCGGCCATCGCGCTGGTGTGCTCGAATCTTCCTTTATCGCGGAAGTTAAATCTGACTTGATGGGTGAGCAGACCATTCTGTGCGGCATGCTACAAACCGGCTCGCTGTTGTGCTTCGACCGCATGGTGGCGCTGGGCGTCGATGGCGCCTATGCGGCCAAGCTCGTGCAGTATGGGTGGGAGACGGTGACTGAAGGTCTCAAGCAAGGCGGCATCACCAACATGATGGATCGGCTTTCGAATCCCGCGAAAATCCGCGCCTTTGATCTGGCAGAGGCAATGAAAACCGCCCTGCGGCCATTGTTTGAGAAGCATCAGGACGACATTATGTCGGGCCACTTTTCCAGTACCATGATGGCGGACTGGGCAGCAGACGACGCCAATTTGCTGAAATGGCGTGCAGAGACGAACGGCACGCCCTTCGAATTACAGGCCATTACTGATGACCCCATCGACGAGCAGACCTACTACGATCAGGGGATTCTGATGGTTGCCATGGTCAAGGCAGGGGTAGAGCTTGCCTACGAAACCATGGTATCCGCCGGCATTATTGAAGAATCGGCCTACTACGAATCGCTGCACGAAACGCCGCTCATCGCCAATACCATCGCGCGCAAAAAGCTGTACGAGATGAACGTGGTGATCTCAGATACCGCGGAATATGGCTGCTATCTGTTCGACCAAGCGGCGCGACCGCTACTCAAGGGTTTTGTGGATGCGCTTGATGCAGACGTTATCGGTGGCGGCATGGCCGGCAGCACGGCTGTCGACAACCGGCGACTGATCGAGGTCAACGCCGAGATCCGAGGGCATTCGGTAGAGGTCGTGGGTGCGCGCTTGCGCGGCTACATGACCGGTATGAAAGCGATCTCTTCTGGCGCCTGACAGCGAATGAACGATTTTTATCGTTGCTGCGTATTGCTTGAGCAAGAATGCCATTGATAGGGGCTCGGTCGGTCGTTAGACTTGCGCCCCATTGAATTTTGAACCGTACTCACCAGGAAATCCTATGACCTTTGATCTGACGTTGCCGCCCATTCTCGGGGCGGTAGGACTCGCAATTGCGTTTGTGATTTATACCGTGATGTCTCGTGCCCCGGCCGGGGAAGGAAAGATTCAGGGTATTGCCGAGCAAATTCATATCGGTGCGATGGTGTTTATGCACCGCGAATATAAGTTGCTGCTGGCCTTTGCGGCCGTACTGGTAGTGGGCATTTTGGTCTCACCCCTGGGCATCAACACGGCAATTGCCTTCGTTGCCGGCGCCATATCCTCAGCGACCGCAGGGTACTTGGGCATGTATGCCGCTACCAAAGCCAACGTGCGTACCGCAGTAGCGGCCAACCAGGAAGGTGCCGCGGCCGCCCTCAATATTGCTTTTTACGGTGGCTCGATCATGGGCCTGTGTGTTGCCTCCCTCGGCCTGCTGGGTCTGGGCGGCCTCTACTACTACTTTGGCGGCGATCCCGAAACCGCCCACGCGATCCATGGCTTTGGCATGGGCGGGTCTGTAGTGGCGCTGTTCTCGCGTGTCGGCGGCGGCATCTATACCAAGTCGGCCGACGTGGGCGCTGACCTCGTCGGAAAAGTCGAAGCCGGCATTCCAGAGGATGACCCTCGAAATCCCGGCGTTATCGCCGACAATGTGGGGGACAACGTTGGTGATATTGCGGGTATGGGGTCCGACATTTTCGAATCCTATTGCGGCTCCATGATCGCCTGTATTGCCATCGCCTCAACCATGGCCCTGAGTGCGGAAGCGCAGAGCGCCATGATGGCCTTTCCGCTGGCATTAGCGAGCATCGGTCTGCTGGCGTCAGTTGCGGGCATTATTATTGTGCGTGGTCGTTCTTCGGCGGCGCCCGAGGCTGCCTTGCGCAGCGGTACCTTGGGCGCACCCATCATTTTTATCGCCATGGCTTGGTTTTTGTCCCAAAGCATGGGGATTGACCAGAATATCTGGTGGGCAGTGGTATCAGGCGCCGTTGGGGGTATCGCGATTGGTTTGATCACTGAGTACTACACCGGTGGTAAGCCCGTGCGAACCATCGCCAAATCCGGAGAGACCGGGCCAGCAACGGTCATGATCACAGGTCTCGCGGTTGGCATGCAATCGGTGGTGGCACCGGTGCTGTTCCTCGCCGCCATTATTTTCGTCTCGACCCATCTTGCCGGTCTCTATGGCGTTGGCATCGCCGCGGTAGGCATGCTGGCGACCGTGGGCATTACCATGGCCATCGACGCCTACGGACCGGTAGCGGATAACGCGGGGGGCATCGCGGAGATGGCCGGTATGGGCGCCGATACCCGTGCAATTACTGATGGCCTCGACGAGGTGGGCAACACTACCGCTGCTATCGGTAAGGGCTTCGCCATCGGCGCGGCAGCGCTCGCTGCGCTGGCGATCATCGCGGCATTCGTGGAGACCGTGACAATCAACAACCCCGGTTTCGCGTTAGAGCTGTCCAACCCCGACGTGCTGATCGGCATTTTCATTGGCGGCACCATTCCCTTCCTGATCGCCTCGATCACCATGACCGCCGTGGGTGATGCTGCCTTCGACATGATCAACGAGATCCGCCGCCAGTTTCGAGAGATTCCCGGCCTGCTCGAGGGGACTGCAGAGCCCGACACCGCGCGTTGCGTGGACATCGCGACCACAGCGGCGCTCAAGCGAATGGTAGTGCCAGGCGCTATCGCAGTACTCGCCCCCGTGGTAGTCGGCTTTGGCCTGGGCGCGACTTCGCTGGGCGGCATGCTCGCTGGCGGGCTCCTCGGCTGCGTTCTGATGGCATTGATGATGGCTAATGCAGGGGGCGCATGGGACAACGCCAAGAAGTACATCGAAAAGGGCAACCTCGGCGGGAAGGGTTCCGATACCCACGCTGCCGCAGTAGTAGGCGACACCGTAGGCGACCCCTTCAAGGACACTTCGGGTCCATCGATGAACATCTTGATCAATGTGATGGCCATCGTGAGCTTGGTCATCGCGCCGCTACTTTGACGCCATCGACGTCAAAAAAAGGGGCTAACGCCCCTTTTTTTATGTCTTTTATGTCGCTTGCTTTCACGTCCCTGCGCTGTGGTGAGCAGGTCACGCCGCCGCTAGCGACGCGGTCACTAAGGCGCCAGCACCTTTTCTCCTCGCGCCATACCGGCGACACCGGAGCGCACCACTTCCATCACCTCAGCTTCACCCAAAGCTTCCAGAAAGGAATCGAGCTTTTCAGATGGGCCCGTTAACTGAACGACGTAAGTGGTGGGCCCAACGTCAATGATCTGCCCGCGAAAAATCTCGGTGGTGCGCTTGACCTCGTCGCGCTGATCTCCCTCAGCACGCACCTTCACGAGCAGCGTGTCGCGCTCGACGTGCGCCCCCTCAGTCAGATCTACCACCTTGACCACATCGATAATTTTATTGAGGTGTTTGGTAATTTGCTCAATCTTGAGATCATCACCGGTGGTAGTGACCGTTAGCCGAGACAGTGAATGGTCGTCCGTCGGCGCAACATTAAGGCTCTCAATGTTATAGCCGCGTTGTGAAAACAGTCCCACAACGCGAGACAACGCACCCGCCTCATTCTCCAGCAGTACCGAGAGTATCCGTCTCATCAGGTTCTCTCCGTTTTGCTCAGCCACATGTCTTTCATCGCGCCGTTAGGGGCGACCATCA
Organism: Halieaceae bacterium; assembly: GCA_038102985.1. Classification (GTDB taxonomy): domain Bacteria; phylum Pseudomonadota; class Gammaproteobacteria; order Pseudomonadales; family Halieaceae; genus Luminiphilus. The sequence continues at coordinate 39,775 of JAYNYK010000011.1, read as the reverse complement.
TGGGATAAACGTGCTCGTCGGGATCGACATGAACATCTAAAAACACAAGCCGATCCTTCAGGGCGAAGGCCTCCTCCATGGCAGGCATCAGGTCTTTCTGGGCTTTAACCTCTATCCCCACATGACCATAGGCCTCTGCGAGTTTGACAAAATTGGGTAGTGACGCGGCGTAGTGGCTCTCGGAGTAGCGACCCTCATACTGCATATCCTGCCACTGCTTCACCATGCCAAGATAGTCGTTGCGAAGATTGATGATTTTTAGGGGGCAGCCATACTGGCTGCAGGTAGAGAGCTCCTGAATATTCATCTGGATACTGCCCTCTCCCGTTACGCACGCCACCTCTGCATCTGGCAATGCGATTTTGATGCCCATAGCTGCGGGCAACCCAAACCCCATGGTGCCCAGACCACCGGAGTTGATCCAGCGCCGGGGATAGTCGAACTTGTAATATTGGGCAGCAAACATCTGGTGCTGTCCCACGTCGGAGGTCACATACGCCTCGCCTTTTGTCGCCTCATAGAGCGCCCGAATGGCATCCTGCGGCATGATGGCGTCGGACTCCCCGTAGCGCCGACCATGCCACAGCCCATGTGCTTCACGCCAACTGTCGATTTGCTGCCACCACTTGGACAGCGCCTCAGCATCGGGTAATGCGCGGTCCCCAGCCGCCATCTGCGCGGCAACTTGCTTCTCCAGTTCATCCAGAATGGTACTGACCGGCCCCACGATCGGCACATCGACGGGAACGATCTTGGCAATGGAAGCCGGATCAATATCGATATGTATGATCTTCGCCCCCGGGCAAAATTTCGCCACGGTATTGGTAACACGATCATCGAATCGCGCACCTACCGCCAGAATGACGTCGGCGTGATGCATGGCCATATTGGCCTCATAAAAGCCGTGCATTCCCAGCATTCCCAAAAACTGCCGGTCACTACCGGGATAAGCACCCAGCCCCATCAGCGTATTGGTGACAGGAAAATTGAGCTGGCGCGCAAGCGCTGTGAGTTGTGACGAGGCCTCACCCTGGATGACACCTCCCCCGGCGTAGATCACAGGCCGCTTCGCACTGAGCAACATTCTGGCCGCTTTACGAATCTGCCCCGAATGCCCTTTTAACGAGGGCTGGTAGGAGCGAAGATTCACGGCATCTGGGTATAAATACTCAAACTTATATTCAGGATGGGTCAGGTCCTTGGGTATGTCCACAACCACAGGTCCAGGCCGACCGGTTGACGCAATAAAAAAGGCTTTCTTAAGAGTGGCGGGGATATCCTCAGTGCGCTGCACCAAAAAGCTGTGCTTCACAATCGGCCGTGAAATGCCAACCATATCGGTTTCCTGAAAGGCATCCTCACCAATCAAGTGACTCTGGACCTGCCCAGAAATCACCACCAGAGGAATAGAGTCCATGTAAGCCGTCGCAATGCCGGTGATCGCATTGGTAGCCCCAGGTCCTGAGGTTACCAACACCACGCCGGGTTTCCCGGTGGCGCGCGCATAACCGTCAGCCGCATGGGTTGCCGCCTGCTCATGACGCACCAAAATATGGGGTACTTTCTCGCCTTTGAATAAGGCATCGTAGATGTGGAGCGCCGCTCCACCGGGATAACCGAAGATGTACTCAACACCTTCGTCTTCAAGGGCGCGGACGATCATCTCGCCGCCGGACAGCATGGGCATCGCTATTCTCCATCTCGTTCAACAAGCGGGTGGAGGGACGCCAGTGCATCACGCCACCACACGTCGCACGAGACACCGGTCGGATCGCTCCGACACCTGCCAGATCACGATCACGAAACCCGTGCACCGGTGACCTGCGAGGTAGCGCAGTGTCGAGCCCGAGCGATAAAAGCGATGCTTTTACCTGACGGAACCCGCAAACAGCCTTGAGAACTATCCCGTCCTGAAGGTGGGTCAGAGGGTAAGGGTACTTACCAATGACCGTTGCCGCTCGCGTGACAGGTCGGATTGTCTCGGCGCGGCCACCGCAAAGTCAAGGGAGCGTGAAAAATGACCACTATCGGTAATCTGGGGTCTACCTCGGATCTACCGAGGCGCTCGCCCGTCGGCTCAATACCTCAGGCGTGCGAAACCATGGTATCTCTCTCCTGAACGACTAGAGCCTGTCAACGTTCTCAACGCGAAAGGCCTCCCGAACCTGACTCGGTGGTGAAGGCGTGATGTCGACGACCTCAAAGCCTTCAAGACCAATGATGACCGATACCACATCATCGGTAATGCGCCCTGGCCCACAATTTTCTTCGCAGGTTGTGTCGGCATCCGACAATCTGACTGTCACAATAATGGGTGGAATGGGAATACCTTCTCCAAACGCTTTACCCTCAACCGCCTCGGGGGCGAAGAGCGGCACCCGATAAGCTTTTGCCGTGCCCAAGTCGCTGCAAAAACCCTTACTCGAACCCTCTGCCTGAAAAGAATTGAAGAAGACGTACCCACCGCCGACCGCTGCCTGATTAACCACCTGCTCGCCTCGATCCGGCAGATCAAGGTACCAGCCGTCATGTTGGAGAATCGTCTCGCTGGGGCCACCTTGGTCAGGGTCTGTTGCGAGCCCGGTTGACGCATCAAGGAGCGTATCCAGATCAATCGTCGTTGCGCGGGGGGTCAGGGGCGTATCGATGAAGGCGTAAAAACGATTTTTTACCTGACTGGCGTAGGGGTAATTTTGCTTCAAAGGTCGCTCTCTATCCCCTGATCCTAAGGTAATGAACAGTTTGTCCCCGACCTCTGCCGCGATCGGCTGATTCATGAAACGCAAGCCGGCGCGATCAGTAAATGCAATGGGCTGCTCGGGCCAGATCCACTCCGCGGCCGATAGCGCCACTGAAAGATCAATTTCCCCGCCAACAATGTGCGAGAACGTGATGCGGTAGATGCGCCCCGCAACATCAGCGGCATAGGCAAAGTCGATGTAGCCATCGTAATCAAAATCAATGACCTCAATATCGGCGACAACGGGGGCCTGCGTTGGAAAGGCGCGCAAGACGGCACCCGTCTTGCCATCCAGCGCATAAATAAACTTACCCTTTTCACAATCGGCGGGGTTGAGTGTGGGTTGATCCTGATCAAGGCACGGATCACTACCCCCGCCCATGAGCAAAACCGGATTGGGTCGGTCGACCGAACCGCCCTCGCCCACATAGCCCCGCACAAACCCTGTGACGGGCGTCGACCAGGTATGGCCGATACCTGACAAGCCCTCATCGGTACAGCTCGCATCAGCGTCCCCCGTGCAACCCGCCCGCCACAAAAACTGAGGCGCCTCCGGTGGCGCTGCATCTGCACCGGGGCTAACATCCAATGCGTAGATCATGCGCCCGCCTCGACGCTGGGTCAGATACAGGTGCCCCTCCTCCAACTGCCCCTGAGCATCGTAACGCGTGAAAGATCCCGTCGACCCGTCGAAAAAGTACTGCTTGGCCTCGGCGGCAATCCACTCTGATTGCGCGGACTCCAGACCAAAGTAATCTACAGTCGGGGTATTGGCATAAAGGCGACCGACTGCCGATCGATGCTCTGGCGCCACAAATGCCCAGTCCTCGCGCCCATTCTCGGGATTGATCGCCCGATAGAGTCCATCGTTTGAACCATAAAACACGCGGAACTCGCTGCCTCCTCCCGACTTGGCGCCATAGGTCATGGTCAAGGGCCTGGAGTGCACGATATCGCCATGAATCGTGGGTCGGCGTCCCTCGAAGGGCGTGACCTCCGGTTCCGATAACAGGGGGTTGTCGATATAGGGCGGGGGATCAATATCCCCTCCGGACGGATCGGGCACCTTCAAATCCCCCCCCTTCAAACCGGCGTGGGTCCCCAGCAAATAGTCGAAGACCTCGACATTGCTGGCAAAGTCACTCGCCGTAATCTCCCGCAGGCTCCCCCCCGTCAGGTCTAGCGTGAGGATTTTGCGCGACGCTTGGCGCCGTATCTGCTGAGCCACTCCACCTTTCTCGACAAAGGGCCCATCGGGGGCGTCAGACAGCACGCTACGATCACCGCGAAACTCAGGCAGACACTCGCTGGTTGGACTGGGCTCCAACTGGAGCCCCTCAAAATAAGGTCCGGTCGCGCCCGACGCATCTTTTTGCACTGCCGACGTGTCTTCGGTCCAGAAGCTGGTGGCGCAGGATTGTGCAAAACCGGTCTGTGGATTGATGGCGCGGTTGAGTGAAACGTCAGCCAACCCGACTTTGCCGTCAAATACGGCCAATTGATATTGCTTGAGGTTGCCCAGCCAGCGCGGCTTGCGCTGTGCTGCAGGTCTGAACATGCCCACAAATACCTTGTTCTCTGCCTGCGCCCGGTTAGTAGCGCTAAGCGGCAAAGTCACTGCGGCAAAGGAGGTATTGATATCAATAATATCGCCCAGGATCCGTGCCAACGCCTGCTCAATCTCCGCAGCATTGGTCGCTTCCTGACGATACCCACCACCTACCGCCGCCGCGCTGTCCATGAGAGACGAGTGCACCTCACTGGGCTGGGCGCTAAACACGTCAATGGTGTAAGTGGTCACCGGTATGCGTGCCACCGTATCGGCAGTAGTCTCATCCCCCGGAACAACCAGGGGAATACCGTAGTCATGTAAAAACCGGGTCCAATCGTCGAAATTGTAGTCGGCACCATCGATCTTGTTTGCGGTGGGGCCGTAACCCTCTCGCGTGCCATCCACCGCCTTCAGCACCTGAAACTGCTTACCCTGAGTGCAACTATCGTTATCCGAAGTCACCCGCGAGCAAAAACATTCACCACCGGCGGGGCAATTCTGGGCAACAGCGGTCAAGGCGGCCGCCTCTAGCGGGTGCCCGTTAATCTCGTTATCGCAGGCGTTGCTGTTGGTAAAACAAGCAAGGGAAAATCCGATTGGCTCAGAGTTAGCACTGCCCTGATTCCCCTTGATCTCCTCAAACTCCCGCATCAACAGACCTGCCTCGGCATCGCCCGCCAAACCATGGCGCAAAGTTTCACCCATATCGTTATACAGGGATTTCAGCGCATCACTGTTGGCGTTGGTATCCACCTCCGGACCGTTACTGTCGGGGTTGCTGACAAAGATGACATAGGTATCTGAGCAGATATCGCCTTCAGTCAGCGGCGATTTGAAGACGGAGTAAGGCGTTTGATAGGCCTGCTCTCGCGCCTTATCCGGGGGCGTGCCCGCCCCGAGAAAGCGCTGGGTCTCACCAGCAAGGTAAGCATACAGATCAGCCGCCAAGTTGCCGTAAGCTGAATTGGAGTTACGTTTCTCTACAGGCGCATTAATGTTGTTCTCGATATCATTCAACACGAGCGCCAAATCGTCCCAATTATTCAGAACAGATTGCAGCTCGAATCTCACGTAACCGCCGTCCTCGTTGGCAGTGCCCAGCGTGGTGAATTCCACTATCGCCACGTTGAGGTCTTTGCTTTTTGACCTAACCTTATTGAGGGTGTTGTAGATTGCTCGCACCTCAGACTGACCCTGCGTGCCATCGGGCCACTTCTGACTTTCTCTGGACCAATTGGAGGTGTTGTCCAACACAAAAATCACGTTTGGTACGGATGCCGCAGCCGCCCCATTCACCAGACCACTGGCAAATAGATCGATGTCTTCTGCCGCGGCCGATGCGACCATGCCAAGGCAACAGGCCCATGCAAGGCAGTTTTTGATCAACCTGTTCATCGGTATCGCTCCCAGTCCGAACGCTTTCTCCGACCCATGGTCATACCTGATTTCCAGGGCAAATTGATCGCACTGCCTGTGCCGTGGTCTGGCGGGAAATGCCCTGTCTGATCTCGACTCGCGCACCCGTCACCTCATCCACCGCCGTCGCTGTCACCTCGAATAGGGCATTGCCGCAAGCCGAATAGCGTTGTTTGACGACTTGGCACTGGCGGTCGTCCGGGTTGTCGACGTAATTGAAGAAACGATTGGGAATGAGTACAAACGAGAGACACTTTGGGGCCGTCATCGTCACAGTGACATCGTCCTCAATTTCATCCCCCGAGAGATCGAGGCATCGCGTATATAAGTCCCCTTTGCAGCTCACAGTGAAAGCGCGGCGGACTTGTCCAGCCGTAAAAGGCGGCAGAAATCCAGGCGTCCCAATGGCTTCCTGAATGGCGGCCAACGCCGCAGCCCGCACCGCGCTCCTCGCCTCAATGTTCTGTACTACCTGCATATTCGTCATGATGAGGTTGGCTGACACCGACGCGGTCAGGGTGACAAGGAGCAACATCACCAGTGCCACCACCAAAACCAAACCGCGCTCATGCTGTGACGCGCTCATCGCCGTCGACCCGCCACGTTGATCAACTCTACAGTGCGGGATCGCAAGATCCGCGGGTACTGATCGTGCTCGTTGACCCAGCTCTGACCGGGTAGGTCATAGACATTGGTATCTTGATACCCCGTCAGGGGCGTGCTGGAACGAACAACCATAGTCATGTTCACACCCACCACATTTTGCCAATCACTCGCGCGCTCTGTATCAGACCACCCCGTGTCGGCCACCGAGCGCACCACATCGTAATCACCGTCCAAGGAACGATCGATCAGCCACTCAAATCGCAATGCCTCCACACCCTCGACCAGAACCGTCTCGATATAGCTGTTGGACTCACCCAATTCGAGGCGCACCAATTGATCGCGATGATTGACATAGTAAATGCGGGCGACATATCGGTAGATGGGCGCTTTGTCTGAAGCGGCACTGCCACAATTGAATCCGCGATAATTCAGCAGATCCGCCGCGTTTGCACTGGTAACCCGATGCAGCTTTGTTTCACCTCCCGAGAGGCCTGCATTGAGGTCGTAGCAACCGTTGACTTGAAGATGAAAAAAATCGCCGACGGCAGCGCAGTCAGCCCCGCCCGTGTCGTCCGCGGCGCAGGTGCTGGCGCGACGAATCACCACGAACTCCTCGGTATCTTTTGGCGAGGAGATCCCGTTATCGCAGGCAGGGGAAGCCATCACCAGCTCAAGATCAACACCAACCCCTGCAACCAACGGATACTCCATCGCCCACCCCAGCTCTACACGGGGATTACGACCCTCTTTACCACTGCCGGCACATAACAAGGGCGGTGAGGCGTAGCCTGCCACCGTCTCCCCCGCCATTTCAGTCGCCCGCAAGGGACCGAAATTGGGGTCATCGGCGACTACGGGATAGTCTGCCTCCCCCCAATAACCCACTAGCGCCAATTCGCCGGCCAGCAGGTCCAGCGCGAACAGACTGTTCTCCAACTGTCTGCTGGTTCGACTGACGTCACCCTGTGTTCTGCTGCTGTCGATAAACAGGTCGGTGACGCCAAGAATGATGATCAAGCCCAACGCCAGCGCAATCATAAGCTCGATCAAGCTGAACCCCTTAGGTCGATGAGGCAGATTCGTTGAGCCCATGGGCTTACCTCACCACCACATCGCGGTAAACCACTCGGCGAAATGTCTCGTCGACGATCGGCGCAATGGGATCCGCATTGGTAAACTGACCAACACCGCAACCCGCATAGGGCGCCACCTGAGTGGTGAGGCCTTGCCACGCCACGGCAACTCGGACCACTGTCTCACCGCCGGTACGCGCACGGGTATCAAGACAGCCCATCGCGCCGATTGGCGCGCTGAGCCCACTGGCGTCTGTCTCGGCTGCCCTGACCGACAGGCCTCTCAGCATCGCTGCCCATTGGCATTGATCCTGAGCTGCACGCTCCTCCGGGCTGAGGGAGTCAGTGGCAGGATCGGTATTAGGGCAAGGGGCCTCTGGGTCAAAAGATTGATAGGTTCCTGACTTCACGCCCTCCGGGTTCATGCGCGCGCGCTCCGCCATATCGTCAACCAGGGCAGTTACCATGGCGCGCTGCTGCGCCTCGAAACCGTTGTTGATGGTGCTAACTTGAAGCGATGCGAGGCCCAACAAACCAATCGCGGTCAATAAAAACGTGACCAGTACCTCAATCAGGGTAAAGCCGGCCTGGCGAAATTTGCCGATCACGGGCAGGCTCCCGCCCATGCGAGATCGTTATCCAGATCTGGGCAAAAACCGTCACAGGACCCCGGCTCCGTTATCACGCGACCATCGGTCTTGACGCTCACGCATACCTCGCAGACTTCGCCAGCAATGGGCGCGCTCAACGCCAGCTGGGGGCAGCCTGATGCGCGCCCCCAGGCGTTAAATTTGATGGCAGCCTCCGTTGAGAGCGCCACTGGTTCTGGTGGAATAAATTCCTGAATCCCGTTACCACTGCAGGCGCTCGCGGCCGCATCGGCCTCCACGCACCAACCGTTACCCCAGGTTGAGCCTCTGGGGAGCACGGCGACGGTTTCCCCACGCTTGATGGCTTCTGCTCGGGCAGTGACCATCGAGATTCTCAACTCGTTTGTCGCCTGACGCAGACGCTGCTCGGTGAGCATGCGAGAGAATGATGGCGCTGCAAGAGAAACCAGCACCGACAGAATGACGAGCGCAGTGAGCAACTCAACCAGGGTTAACCCTCGCTGCGGCGCGGTCACCATGGGATCTGCTCGCCGCTGCCGCAATGGCGCCAGCGGGCCCCGGTATTGGACAAGCACAGGGACCCGTCACTCGCCTGTATAGAATCCTGCAGGGGACTGAGCACCAGATTGAAACGGGGGGGTAACGCGCTGGATACACCCATCGATAACCCGGCGATATTGTAAGACTCCGCAACCTGATTCAGCGGTGACTCCGTGCCACCCTCATTGGCGGCGGGATAACCCAATTCATCCAATGAGTTGGCATAGCGGCGTCTAATCATGAGAAAACTTTGCTGCCGCTGCGCCAATTCCATCAGCAGGGCTTGCGCGTTGGCCCGGTGCCCCTTGCGTACCTGCTCGAGATACGAGGGATAGGCAATTGCGGCGAGAATGCCAATAATCGCGACCACCACCATCACCTCAATGAGGGTGAAACCCGAACAAGCGGCAAGCTTTTTGGGCTGTCTTGGATTTACCGCGACGCCCTGATGCCTAGGTAGTAATGCGCGCACACGCGACCTCCTCGTTTCCGAGCACGAATTTTAGCAATTTGCAAAAATATTGCAAATTGCAATAAATGGCACGTTACGCGGTTTGTGACCCCAGCGCTACCCCCTAGTGAGCGATCAATTGGGCGTTTTCTGGAATGCTTTTCACGGCCATCAGCCAGTCAGTCAATGCCCACTGGTAAGCCCCTAGCAGCGCCAGCGTTGCTATCAAAACCAACATGACAACGGTTGCCATGACAAAGATCCCGCGTTGAGCAAAGAAAGGATTAGCCGATCGCTGTCGAAACGGCTCAATCAATTGCAGAAACACCTGAGGGAGAGAGCAACCGCACTACCCGGAGATCCTCAAGCCCTGGTGTGGCCGCATCTGGGGTTACCGTCAAACCCAGGGACAAAAACCAGCGCTGTGGCTCGTCGACAACAGCAGCCCGATTTTCCCCTGATGCTGCGGGAACCAGTCGCGGGTGCCACTGGGCAACGCCGGCGATCAATGTCTCTGCTCGGTGCCATCGGTAGGGTGATGCCGTGGCAAGCGATTGCAGCCGCAGAGTCGGCAAGGCCTCCACGCTGGCTTCTGCACTCCGGTCACTGAGGAGCCTGCGCTGCAAACGACCCCATGGCCATCCGGTATCGCAGTGCGGGGGCAGGTTCATATTGGCTTGCCATTCGACCTGCCACTGCGTCTGCCGATTAATCAGGGTGCTTGGCCCCGAGCAAGTCTGTGGGCTGATGACATACCCAGCCTGATGCCCACAGTCCTCGGGACAGGCTTCAATCTGTTCGATATACAAGCCCCACCTGCCATCGCCCTTTGCGATACAGTGAAAATCTGTCATTTGGATGACATCAATTCCCCCCCAGCGCCACAACGCGCCCGACGTGACGGGGGACTCGCAAACGGCCGACGGGGTATGCCAGCCCGGCAAAGACAATGCCTCCTCATCGCTACCCACCCACTGCGCGGGCATTCGCGCCGACAAAAGGGCCTGCTCGACAAATCGAATCACTTGCCGCGCCCGCACCGCCTGATCACTGAGGGCGGCGGTAGCCCAGGCCGTGGTAATCAAGTCTGCGGTTGCTGCAAAGATTCCAGCCACAAGTATCAGGGCCAGGGCGTTGACCACCAGACATTCCACCAAAGAGAAACCTTGAACCGGCGGCACGGCAATCACGACGCGGGTGAGCGCACGCCGAGTCGCCTTGCTCTTGCCCTGACGACCGTCCAGGCCTTCATGGCGCCCACAGTGGCTGAATCAATTCAAGATAGTCACCCGTGGATGAGATCCACCGCAGCGCGACGCGCCCATCGGCCGTGGCCTGAAGCTGGCTTTGGTTCAAAGCGCTCAACCACTCGCTCATGGCGGCGCAATGGTCATAGCGCAGATGATCGGGCAGTGGCATACACCATTGCGGTAGCGGAACACCGCCAAGCGTGCCAATCCGGGAAAGCGCCATGGCCTCGGCGAGAATCAACGTAGCCAGCGTGATCTCATAGGCCTCGCGGTTCAGTGCGACAAGGTCACCAGCGAGCTCGGACAGACCCAACATCCCGGCGCAGCCCACCAACGCGGCCAAGAGATAATCCATCCAGCTCATGGCGGGGCCCCTGCCACCGACGCCCACTGGCCCAAATGGTTCAGCGCCAGTGTCGGTAATTCGCCATCGGGATCGATCAAACTGATCAGATACCCGGATGAATCGGACTCTACCTGCAACTCGTAGCGCTGGGAGACCGTGCTCCCGAGCGCAGCGAGAGCGGGCAATTCTTGCTCAGCTGCATACCGGCCATGCCCCCGGAAGAAGCGGTGCTGTCGCATCGCCAAACGCTGCAGCACCAACCGGGCTTGCTGAATCAGGGCGTCGTTGGTGGTCGCGCGCCAAGAGGGCATGGCCAGCGCGGCCAGCACTGCCAGGATCGACACGACCACCAACAGTTCCACTATCGTGAAACCGCGCTCAAAAGCATTACGATTTGGCACCGCTGCATGACCTTTCCCGCTCACCGGATCGGTAACGGTAGCCCGGCGGCGGGTTCAATCAGAGCGCAGTGGCTGGATCGGATCAGTTGTTGGCAAATTCGATATCCAGCCAACTCAAGCGGCCCGCGACACCTCCCCGGATTTAGCAAAAGTAATCTGTTGGTCGGTCATTGAGGCTTGAATCACATCGCCGGGGGCAAATTGGTCCGTCAAAAGCGCTTGCGCGAGCGGATTTTCGATCAACCGCTGAATCGCTCGCTTCAGTGGCCGAGCACCATAAACCGGATCGAATCCTTGCTCGGCAAGGTGTGCCATCACATCATCACTGACGACCAGACCGAGCGACCGCGCTTTCAACCGCGTAATCAAAGCATTCAGCTGCAACCTCGCGATGTGGCCAATATGCGCTTGGCTTAGCGCGTGAAACACGACAGATTCATCAATACGATTCAAAAATTCGGGTCGAAAATAAGCGGCAACCTCCTGCATCACCGCGTCCTGAAGGTCCGACTGGGTCGCCTGTTCCACCGCATCGCGAATGTGCTCCGAGCCCAGATTGGAGGTCATCACGACGACCGTATTGCGGAAATCTACCGTCCTACCTTGGCCGTCGGTTAAACGCCCATCCTCCAGCACCTGCAACAAAATGTTGAAGACATCCGGGTGCGCTTTTTCGACCTCGTCAAGCAACAATAGTGAGTAGGGTCTGCGACGCACCGCCTCAGTCAGATAACCCCCCTCCTCATAACCGACATAGCCCGGAGGGGCGCCGATCAGTCTGGCCACGGCGTGTTTTTCCATGAACTCCGACATATCAACGCGGACCAGCGCCTGTTCACTGTCGAACAGGTAATCCGCGAGCGCCTTGCACAACTCTGTTTTACCCACACCGGTGGGCCCCAAAAACAAAAATGAGCCATTGGGTCGCTGCGGGTCAGCCAGCCCGGCGCGGGCTCGGCGCACTGCATGAGAAACCGCCGTTACCGCCTCATCCTGCCCCACCACGCGGGCGTGCAGGGTCTCTTCCATGCGCAACAACTTCTCTCGATCGCCCTCCAGCATTTTTGCAACCGGAATGCCGGTCCACCGCGACACCACTTCAGCGACCTCGTCTTCAGTCACACGCGAGCGCAGTAATGTTGGCTCCGGCTGCACCTCGTCTGCAGACGCAAGCCGTCGTTCAAGATCGGGCAGCACGCCGTGCTGCAGCTCCGACATCCGCGTCAAATCGCCTGCGCGTCGGGCCTGCTCAAGCTCGAACTTGGCCGCTTCAATATCGCTTTTGATTTGCGCCGTACTTTGCACCGCGGCTTTCTCTGCCGACCAAATCTCCTCGAGGCTTACAAACTCCCGTTCGACGCTGTCGATTTGTTCATCGAGCTGTTTGAGCTCTTTGCTGGCAGACGCCGTTTCATCTTTCTTCACCGCCTCGCGCTCAATTTTCAGCTGGATTAGGCGACGCTCGAGCTTGTCCATCACTTCCGGCTTTGAGTCAATCTCCATGCGGATACGACTCGCAGCCTCGTCAACAAGATCAATGGCTTTATCGGGCAACTGACGATCAGTAATGTATCGCTGACTCAATTTGGCAGCGGCGATAATGGCGCTGTCGGTGATATCGACGCTGTGATGAACCTCGTAGCGCTCCTTGAGCCCCCTGAGAATTGCAATCGTGTCCTCTTCACTGGGTTCCTCAACCAGCACCTTTTGAAAACGTCGTTCCAGCGCGGCGTCTTTTTCGACAAATTGTCGATACTCATTCAGCGTCGTGGCACCGACACAATGCAACTCACCTCTTGCCAGCGCCGGCTTGAGCATATTGCCGGCATCCATCGAGCCCTCGGCTTTCCCGGCACCGACCATGGTATGCAGCTCGTCCACAAACAGAATTATGCGCCCCTCCTCCTTCGAGAGCGCATTCAGCACCGCCTTCAAGCGCTCCTCAAAGTCACCGCGAAACTTGGCGCCCGCGAGCAACGCGCCCAAGTCCAGCGCCAGAATGCGCTTGTCCTTGAGGCCTTCTGGTACCTCTGCGTTCACGACGCGCTGGGCCAGCCCCTCGATGATGGCGGTTTTTCCCACACCCGGCTCACCGATAAGCACCGGATTATTTTTTGTCCTCCGCTGGAGCACCTGAATGGTGCGACGGATCTCATCGTCGCGCCCGATCACAGGATCCAGCTTGCCCGCGGCGGCCCGCTCCGTAAGATCAACCGTGTATTTTTCCAGCGCCTGCCGCGTCTCCTCTGATTCAGCACTCGTCACTGACTCGCCGCCCCGCGCGGACTCGACTGCGGCGGCCAAGCTTTGTCGGCTAACACCGGAATCTGAGATTAGCTTTTCGGTGGTTTTGACCTCAAACATGGCCAGCAACACTGCATCAATCGAGACAAAAGTATCGCCTGCCTTTTGTGCCAGCTTGTCGGCCTGATTGAGCAGTCGCTGCGTATCGGCGCTGATATGAACGTCCGCACTACCGCTTACCGTTGGCATCGCGCTCAGCACATCACTCAGCGCCGAATCGAGTTGTTCATATTGTGCGCCTGCCGCCCGCAGCAGGTGCTTCGCAGGCGAACCGGCGGCATCCAGCATCGCCCTGAGCACGTGTGCAGGTTCGATAAACGGGTGGTCTCGCCCGACGGCGATCGATTGCGCCTCTCCAAGGGCCGCCTGTAGCGAATGAGTCAGCTTCTCCATGCGCATCGCTCTCTCCTGATACCCGCAACATCGCGGGCTAGCGTTTGTCTTATTATCGATATGGGACCCAAAAACCCTTTTTTCAAGTGGGGTTATTCAACGACTACCGCTGGCACCGGGGCGGACAATTCGGCGCTTTTGCGGTGACAAAGTCGGGGCACGTCATGCCGACGCTACTCGCCATACCAGCGTGGCAAAGCGACCCGTTGCAGGCCCATCCCTGCGATGGGAAAAGAAACGCTCAGCATCTGCGTGACTGCAGCGTTCGCCACCGGTCACACGGCCGACACCCGCATTTCCCAGCGCCAACCGGGCCAGTGAAAAAAGGTCTGCCCTGAAATGACCCGGGCGCCCCAACGAGGCCGCAAAACACCGCTCGCTGTCATCACCCAAGCTCCGTCGAAATGCCGCGCGCACCTCGGGCCCCACCTCATAGGCTGCCGGGCCGATCGCCGGTCCCAGCCAGGCGATCATTTGCGATGACGATACAGGCATTGACGCAACCAATGACTGCAATACCCCCCCGGCAAGGCCGCGCCAACCCGCATGGGCCACACCCACACAGGACGCGTCGGCTGCGACAATAACCACAGACAGGCAATCGGCGGTGAGCACCGCAATGGGTTGCTCAACCGCTTGGGTCCATTGGCCGTCAGCGTCTGGCAGCGCATGCGGGTCGGACTGCAGCACCCGGCAACCATGCACTTGCCTCAGCCAAGCAACCGAGGGCAGGTCCAATGCCGCCAGAAGCCGTTGGCGATTGACCCGCACCGACGTTTCCCGATCACCCACATGGTCACCCAAATTAAGTGAGGCGTAGGGTGCTGCGCTGACGCCACCCATACGGGTCGTAACGCGGATTGCCACCCCATCCACACCCACATCGGGTGCCAGCATCGGTATTGGGGCTGTCAAACCGGGTCCTCCTCGGCCAGACAGGTGATCAGTGCCGACATGTCGGTTGGCACCTCAGCGCGGAAACACATGGCCTCCCCCGTTTGCGGATGTGCGAACGACAGCTCACGCGCATGCAGCGCCTGACGGCAGAACCCATCGAGCATTTCAAGCAGTTTTGCGCTGGCCCCGGCCGGGCGAAAGGCACGCCCCGCATACACCGGGTCACCGATTAACGGATGCTTACGCCAGGCCAAGTGCACCCGGATCTGATGGGTCCGTCCGGACTCCAGCCGGACATCGAGGAGGGTATGGGCGCCAAAACGCTGGGCGATACGGTAGTGAGTGACCGCCGGCTTTCCCTCCGGTACCACTGCCATTTTGGTGCGGGATGTGGGATGACGCCCGATGGGCGCATCGATGGTGCCACCCCCTGAGAACGTCCCTCGGCAGACTGCCGCGTAAATCCGCGTCACTGATCGGTCGGCCAACTGCGCCACCAGCTGTTTATGCGCCAGCGTCGATCTGGCCGCCAACATCACCCCGGAGGTATCTTTGTCGAGTCGATGCACGATTCCTCCTCTTGGCAGGGAGGACATCTCGGGGGCATGTGCCATCAGCCCATTAACCAGGGTGCCGCTGTGGTGTCCCGCAGCCGGATGCACCACCAGTCCAGCCGGTTTATTGACGACGATCACATGCTCGTCCTCGTAAAGAATATCCAACGGCAGCGGCTCTGCCGCCCACTCAACGCGATCCTCCGTTTCAGGAATTAACAACAGCGCGTCCCCCGACAACACCTTGTCGCGAGGACGCGCAGGCTGGCCGTTACGAGTCAGCCTGCCGGCCCTAACCCATTCAGCGAGACGGCTCCGGGAAAACTCCGTGAAGAGCGCCGCCGCCACCGCGTCGAGCCTGCCGCCACTCAGGGTTTCAGGCACGGTTGCCGAGAGCGCTTCAAGGTCATCAAAAAGTTCTTCAGACAAGCGCTGTGACTCCCGCCCGGTTGGGTTTACACTATGGACCCCCCAAATGTACCACGGCGGATAACTGCCCTTGCCTACCTCTCATCCTATCTTCCGAGCCACGTTATTGACGCTGTGCCTCGCCGTCACTGGCTGCTCCTGGTTCGGCGGCGACGACGATCTGGTTGCCGATTCGGGCGAGCAACAGATGTACCGTGAGGCGCAGCGGCACCTTAAAAATGACAACTTTGGCTTGGCTGTAAGAACGCTTCAAATGCTCGAAAGCCGGTACCCCTTTGGTCGCTACGCCGAACAAGCGCAGTTGGAATTGATCTATGCGCACTATGGCGCCTACGAATTTGGTGCGGCGACGGAGGCGGCCGAGCGATTTATTCGCTTGCATCCCCGGCACCCCAATGTGGACTATGCCTTTTACATGAAGGGCCTCGCGGCCTATGACATCGAGCCCGGATTCTTTGCAAGGTTTATTCCCTCGGACGACACCAAGCGAGACGTCAGTCACATCCAGATCGCCTTCGGTGAGTTTGCTCAATTGCTGGCTCGCTACCCCGACAGTGCCTATGCGCCGGATGCTAGGCAACGCATGATTCACATGCGCAACATGCTCGCTCGGCACGAGATACACGTGGCCAACTATTACTTTCGGCGTGGCGCCTACCTGGCCGCCTTAAACCGTGGCAAATATGTGGTGGAGCACATGCAACAGACACCCAGCGTGGCGGATGGTCTTGCCATTATGGCCCAGGCTTATCTGCTGCTGGATATTCACGACCTCGCCGAGGACGCGGTGGGGGTTTTATGCGAGAACTACCCGGATCACCCCAATTTAAAGGACGGCTGCACATTCGACAGCGTCTACACCGCCGATGGCCTGCAACGCTCCTGGATCAATCAGGCGACCTTTGGGCTCTTCGATCCGCCCAAGCCCCCACAATTCAATTATCGATCCAAGTCCTGAGGCGTGTTACTCGCCGGAGCGCCAGGCCCATGTGATGGGATAGCGGCGGTCGCGACCAAAAGCGCGGCGGGAGATTCGCACCCCAATCGGGGCCTGACGGCGCTTGTACTCATTCAGGTCGATCAATCGGACCACCCGACGGACATCTTCCTCGAGAAATCCCGCCGCCATCATTTCCTCCTCTGAGGCATCGCGCTCTACATAATGTTCGATGATCTGGTCCAACGTATCGTAGGGGGGCAAGCTGTCTTCGTCTTTTTGATCCGGGGCTAACTCAGCAGAAGGTGGCCGGGTAATCACTCTCTCTGGGATACACGTGCCCAAGCCATTCCTGTAGCGCGCGAGGGCATAGACAAGCATTTTGGGGCAGTCTTTCAAGACGTCAAAACCCCCCGCCATATCACCGTAAAGGGTCGAGTATCCCACCGCTAACTCACTCTTGTTACCGGTGGTTAAAACCAGCAGATTTTTCTTGTTGGAAATGGACATGAGCAGCACGCCGCGACATCGCGCCTGGAGATTCTCTTCGGTGATATCGGGGGGTAAATCTGAAAATTCCGGCGATAGCGTGGCCATAAAGGCGTCGTAGAGAGGCTCGATAGACAGGTTGCTGAACGAGACCCCCAGGGCGTTGGCCTCTGATCGGGCGTCTTCGATACTGATGGATGCCGTATACCGAAACGGCATCATGACGGCCTGAACGCGATCGGCGCCCAGGGCGTCGACCGCAACAGCGAGGGTCACGGCAGAATCAATACCCCCCGACAACCCAAGCACGACCCCGGGGAAGCCATTCTTGTTCACATAATCCCGCAGGCCGACCACCAGCGCTGCCCACACCGCCGCCAGTTCGTCCATGTTGGGCGCCGGCTGCGAGGGCAGCGGCGCCCCCGTCGCATCAATGGCAACCGCGAGCATGGCCTCTTCAAATTCTTGCGCTCGGGCGACCAGAGCGCCGGTGGCATCTACGGCAAAGGAGCCTCCGTCGAACACCAACTCATCCTGCCCACCCACCTGGTTGACATACAGGATCGGCAACTCATTTGTCCGAGCCCGTTCAGCGACCAGCGCCAAACGCTCTGTTGCCTTGCCTCGGTGAAAGGGTGATGCGTTGAGATTGATCAGTATCTCTGCCCCTGCTGCCTTGGCCAATGCAGTGGGTTCGGGGTGCCAAATATCCTCGCAAATCGTCAGTCCAAAGCGCCGGCCTTGGATTTCGACCACACACGGTTTTCCCCCGGAATCAAAGTAGCGCTTTTCATCAAACACCTGATAGTTGGGCAGGCACTGTTTGTCGTACTCCGCAATTAACTTGCTGCCGAAAATGACGCCCGCGCTGTTAAATAAATGCTTTCCATCGCGGCGCGGATAACCCACCACCACCGCCAGTTCAGGGGGCAAACGCTCGCACAGTGTCTCCAGTGCATCCGCCGTCCTGCTAATCAGGTCGGATCGGAGCAAAAGGTCCTCCGGGGGATACCCTGTCAGGGTCAACTCGGGAAAAATCACCAGATGTGCGCCCTTGTCGTGCTGATCTGCACACACTTCGAGCACTCGGGCTAGGTTGCCTCGGATATCGCCCACCAGGGTATTGATCTGCGCCATGCAGAGGTTCATCGCCATCTCTCTTGTATTGCGCCCGTTTCAGCAACTCGTCCGGACGCGAAGGTTACCGTATTTACCGTCGCATGGGCTTGGGCCAAGTCCCACCGTCGCCTAAAACGCCACACATCGCTGATATAGTGGACCCATGGTAGCTCACACGCCCTCGCCCGTCGCCGGCGATCACGCCCGCACCAACAATCCACCGTTTTCCCGGTGGGAGGCACATCGACTGCTATGGATTTACAACGCCTATCGTTTTGCGCTCGCGCTGGGTTTGCTTGCCCTTGGCATCGCCAATAGCTGGGGCGGGATCACCATCAACGGCTACCACGCGGGCGTCGCCTGGTTGGCCATCATTTGGCTCGCAAGCGCCATCATCGTCGACCGACTCGTCGCGGCGACTTTTCACTGGCACGAAGGTCTGGCATCCGCGGTGGTATTGCTGGATCTCGTGTTGACCGCTTTTCTGGCGCGGCTGGGTGCCGAGCTGAGTGACGGATTCCCCCTGCTTTACCTTGTCACCGTCGCCGCGGGTGCCGTACTGATCACCCAGCGAATGACCGCCACCGGCATTGCTGCTGTGGCTTCACTGGGGATCTTGTTTGCAACCGCATCTAGGCTTTCGACCGGGGCCGTTGCAACCCGTGAGTGGGTCACTGCAGGTCTGCTAGGCACCCTGATTTTCGCGCTTTCCCTGTTCCTGCAACAGCTCGCGGCACGCCTCAGGGCGGCGGAGAAAACAGCCGATAAGGCATCCTCCCAGATTGCAACCTTGGAGGAACTCAACCAGCAAATTATCGCCCACATGACGACCGGCGTCTGTCGAATCACGGCGGAGGACGGCGTCATTCCGATCAATGATGCCGCGTTCACGCTACTGGGCATGCCGCCTACTCCCACGCAGCCACCCGCGCCTCTGGCAGCGGTCAGCACTACTTTGGCAGACTGCGTGCGCCGCTGGCGGCTGACGCCAACTCACGATTTCCGGCCGATCATTATTGAGTCCACCGGCCGGCAGGTTTTGCCTAACCTGCTCCACCTCGGAAACGACCAAGATCCTGAGTTAATGCTATTTTTGGAGGACTTCACGACGGTCTCTGAAACCGCACAAGTGATGAAGCTCAAGTCGCTGGGAAAACTCACCGCCAGCATTGCTCACGAAATACGCAATCCGCTGGCCGCCATCAGTCACGCTGTTCAGCTCATGGAGGAGCCCGCAGAAGATGCCGTAGAGGCCGAAACGCTGCGCGAGATCATTATCAACAATACCCGCCGGGTAAACGACATTATCGAGAACGTGCTGCAATTGTCTCGATCACGGACAGACGAAGGAGAGGATATTGATTTGGCCTTGTGGCTGCCCACCTTTTTAAGTGAGTACGAGCAGACGCCTACCGGTGAAGCGAGCGTTGCGCTGCATCTCCCCGGCGCGGCACTCCCCATTAAATTTGATCGCGGCAACCTCAGTCGAATCCTGGTCAACTTACTCGACAACGGCGTCCGACACGCCCTGCTTGAAACTGGTAAGCGCTCGGCAACCCTTGACGTAACGCAGGACATCACCGGAAATACCGTCTACGTGGATGTGATTGATGGCGGAGGGGGTGTGCCTGAACAATACCGAGAGCGCTTGTTTGAGCCGTTTTTTACCACCCGCCCAGAAGGTAGCGGACTCGGGCTTTATCTCTCCCGAGAGCTATGTGAGGCCAATCGCGCCACGCTCAGCTATGGACAGACAAGGGAGGGCTATACGCGATTCAGGGTCGCCATCCCCCTCAGTGAAGGTCGACCATGACGCGTGCCTGCGTGCTCATTGTCGATGACGAGCCTGATCTGCTCAGGCTGCTGGAAATGACCCTTGCCCGCATGGACATCGACACCATGACGGCCACCACACTCACTGACGCCAGACAATCCCTCAATGCAGCACTACCAGCGCTCTGCCTCACTGATCTCAGGTTGCCAGACGGCAGCGGGCTGGATCTGATCGCAGAGATACAGCAAAAACACCCCAGCGTGCCGGTCGCCATGATGACCGCTCACGGCAGCGCGGAATCTGCGGTCGAGGCGCTGAAATTGGGTGCATTCGATTTTGTCAGCAAGCCGGTGCCACTGGACCGTCTTCGCGAGTTGGTCAATCACGCGCTGAAACTCTCAACCATGCCTGATACGCCGACGGACGACACGTTGATCGGGGAAACTCCCATTATGGCCACCCTGAAGCGTGACATTCAGCGGGTTGCGCGCAGTCAGGCACCCGTCCACGTCCATGGGGAATCGGGAGTGGGGAAGGAGGTCGTGGCCCGACTTGTTCACCACTCGGGGCCGCGTGGCGCCGGCCCTTTCCTCGCCATCAACTGCGGCGCTATTCCATCCGAGCTGGTAGAAAGCGAGTTGTTCGGGCATAAACGCGGCGCTTTCACCGGCGCCACATCCGACAAACCGGGCTTGTTCCAAGCCGCTAGCGGCGGCACTTTGCTGCTGGATGAAATTGCAGATCTCCCGCTATCGGTTCAGGTGAAATTACTCCGCGCTATTCAGGAGAAGGCCGTGCGGCCCTTGGGTGCAGAAAAGGAAGTGCCGGTCGACGTGCGCTTAATCACGGCGACCCATAAGAATCTGGTGGACGAGGTTCGCGAAGGACGTTTTAGGGACGACCTGTACTATCGCATCAATGTGATTGACCTGTTCATTCCACCGCTCAGGCATCGACGCGCAGATATCCCTCTTATCGCGCGACACATTCTGCTCAAAATGGCCGATGCGCCCCACGGCAAACCACTGACTCTCAGTCCTGAGGCAGTCGATTTACTCAAGCAACATGAATTCAGGGGCAACATCAGGGAACTTGAAAATATTCTCGCTCGGGCGGCAGCGTTGTTAGAAGGGGATCGCATTGAGCGCCATAACCTCGATCTGGTGCCCGGGCCCAGACAGGCAACTGCTGATGATGGTGCGAAGATGGCGCTCGCGCCAGCACAGTCCGCGGTTCAGGAGGACAGCCACGGTGGTGACCTCGACGGCTACTTAATCCGCCTAGAGCGCGGCATTCTGGAAGCGGAGTTGCAGCGGCACCGTTGGAATCGGGCAGCGACGGCGAAGGCGTTGGGAATCAGTATGCGCAGTCTTCGTTACCGACTCAAGAAGCTGGAGATAGAGGTCTAGACCGCCGTATCAGGGCATACCCCACCCGCTTTCGCCAGCCGCGGTCTGCCCAGGCGATTGATCACCACTGTCCAATTATGAGCGCCTGCACAGACCGACAGGGTGAGGTTGCGCAGACCAATACCGTCTGCCCGCCACCGAATGTCGCCGGTCACGGGGTCGGTGCCGGACCGATTGCGAATAATAATCCCCTCCGGCAGGTGCCACATCCGGAGCAATTGAGGTTCGCTAGGCGACGCCTCGTAGACGGCAATGGGTCCGTCAAAGGCGCCTCCACAAAGGTGGGTCTTATCCCCCGCAGGCGAAAAGGGGCAGACCGCCACTTCGGCCCCGGATCGTTGTGCCATGCTTCGAGCATATTGTGTGGCGGCATAGATCTGGTGCGCGGCCCCGCGGGCCCGAACAGCATTCAATTGATCCGAGAGCGAGGGGGCGGCAAGGGCAGCCAAAATAGCCACTATCGCCAGCGTTACCAAACACTCCATCAGAGTCACGCCGCGGGTTCGCTTGGGCGTGGATCGGCGCCCCGCAGAAAAATTTAGCTGCCTGCAACCAAACACAGACGCCACTTCAAACAGCACATCACACCGCTCCACTCATTATGGTCTGCAGAAAAGACGACCCTGTGCGATGGCCTCCGCCTCAGCCGGTGAGTGCCGATGCTGCCACCGATCAGAAAAGTCTACGTACCCAGATTGCAACAGATCGACAGCATCCCGGAACGCATCGCTCTACGCGGATGAAATTGTGCAGCAAATGATCTTCGTACCGGCGCATGGACCGGTCAGCGAGGGGCAGTCGCGCGGTTACTCCTCCACTGCCAGGGTGGGAATACGCAGCGCCTTGGGTAAAGAAAACGTAATATTTTCTGCTCTGCCATCGAGGTTGCGAACCGCCACCCCACCCTGCTCTCTCAGGGCGGTGATGACCTGCTCCACGAGCAGCTCGGGGGCTGAGGCGCCCGCTGTCACCCCTACCGAACCCACGTCAGATAGCCATTGGCTATCAATCATGTCGGCATCGTCAATCAGATAGGCACGCGCGCCACACCGTTCAGCGAGTTCCCGCAGCCGGTTAGAATTGGAGCTATTGGTCGAGCCGACCACTAACACCAACTCCACTTCGTCTGCCAGCGCCTTTACTGCATCCTGGCGATTCTGGGTGGCGTAGCAAATATCATCCTTGCGCGGCCCCTGAATTTGCGGGAATTTTTGCCGCAGCGCATCAATCACCTTGGCGGTGTCGTCGACCGAGAGCGTTGTCTGCGTGACAAAGGCCAGCGTGGTGGGATCACGCACGTCTAGCTGAGCAACTTGCGCTTCATCCTCAACCAGGTAAATTGCGCCACCATGACGGTCATCATAGCGACCCATCGTGCCCTCAACTTCCGGATGTCCGGCATGCCCAATCAGCACGCACTCCCGCCCCGCTGCGCTGAAGGCCGTCACCTCCACGTGCACCTTGGTGACCAATGGGCATGTGGCATCAAAAACCTTGAGGCCACGGCCCTCCGCCTCCTCCTGCACAGCCCGCGAGACGCCATGGGCACTGAAAATCACCACCGCGTCATCGGGCACCTCAATCAGCTCATCGACAAAAACAGCGCCTCGGGCTCGTAAATCGTCAACGACATGGCGGTTATGAACGACCTCATGCCTGACGTAAACGGGCCCGCCAAAAACGTCAAGAGCACGATTGACGATGTCAATGGCGCGGTCCACGCCCGCACAGAACCCCCGTGGGTTGGCCAGAACAATGTCCATCAATGCAGCTCCGCCGGCTCGACGTGCGCTATCCGCACTCTGAAATGAATAGTACGCCCCGACAGAGGATGATTAAAATCCACCGTCACGCTGTCCTCTCCCACCTCCGCGATCATGCCGGGCACCTCGCCACCTGCGGCATCGGCAAAAGAAAATAGCATGCCAGGCTCCAGCGGGGCCTCTTCATCGAATTCGCTTCGGGGAATTGCCTGAATATTGTCTTCTTGGGGGTCCCCGAACCCCTCATCCGGCGGAATCCGGAACTCCGCTTCATCGCCAGCGCGCATACCCAGGAGCCTACGCTCAAATCCCGGCAACAAGGACCCATCACCCATGACAAAGCTCACGGGTTCCTGCCCAAAATTGGAGTCCACTTCCTCCCCCGTTTCCAGCGCGAGGGAGAAATTCAGTGTAATGCGCGTATTGGGCTCTATGGTCAGATTCATGTTGTCACTCACTTTGTGAAGTATCTCCGGACGGCGCGACCTCGCCTTCCGTCCCACCCAGCAATGCCACCCATAGCCATGCTGCTGCACCCAATGAGATTGCCGCATCGGCCACGTTAAACGCCGGCCAATACCAATCCTGATAGTGCCAGGAGATAAAATCGACCACATACCCAAGGGTGATTCGATCAATCAGATTACCCACGCCGCCGCCCAAAATCAGCCCCAATGGCAGCACCAAGCCGCGATCCTCAGGTGCCAGACGGAATAGCCAGATAACGATAAAACCACTGACTGCTAAAGCAATCGCAGACAGAAACCAACGCTGCCATCCCCCGGCATCGGCCAAAAAGCTAAACGCTGCCCCAGTGTTATAGGTCAGCATCCAGTCAAACCAAGCAGTGACCACGACGGGACTGCGAAAAACCAATTCAGTGACCGCAATCTGCTTACTCCATTGGTCCAGCACGATCACCACGGTCGCGATCAGCAAACCCAGCCAGTGCCGATGGGTCGATGGCGATGCAGGCGATGCCTCAGGCAAAGTGACGGACCTCGCCCGGACCCTCAACGTTGGTCACACATCGTCCGCATAACGTCGGATGGGACTGATGTTGCCCCACATCACGACGGCGGTGCCAGCAGCGATCACATTTCTCTCCCGCTGCGGGCTGAATCAGCACCCGTAGCCGAAGTTCTTCCGCCTCCACTGCCTCCGGTGGCGCTTCAGCCCAGTCGAAAACCGTCGCTTCAGACGTAATCAACGCAAAACGCAGCTCATCGCCGAGCAGGCTCAGGCGGGCGGCAAGATCAGGCTCGGCATAGAGCGAAGCGGCGGCGTCGAGAGAACCCCGAACCGTGCCCTGCTCGCGGGACAGTTCGAGGGCTTTATTGACCTGTTGCCTGACCAGCATCAATTCCATCCAGAAATGGCTGTTGAGCTGGCCTTCGGTCTCGGGTTCGGGGAGGGCCCCATACCACTGGGTCAAAAAGACCGAATCGGGCCGCGATCCCGGCAGATTTTCCCAAATTTCGTCGGCGGTAAAACTCAAAATCGGTGCAATCCATCGACACAGTGCTTCGGCAAGATGAAATAACGCCGTCTGCGCGGAGCGACGCGGCTGGGAGTCGCGACCCGTCGTGTACTGCCGGTCCTTGATCACATCGAGGTAAAAGCCGCCGAGCTCACCACTGCAGAAATTGTGGACCCGGTGGTAAACGTGATGGAACTGGTAGTCGTCGTAAGCCACTTGAATTTCTGCTTGCAGTGCCTGCGCTTTACCCAGGATCCAGCGATCCAGCGGCAACAGCGCGTCATTGGCGAGCGCATTGGTCGACGGGTCAAACCCGGCGAGGTTGGCTAACAGGAACCGTGCCGTGTTGCGGATACGCCGATAAGCGTCCGCTGTGCGCTTGAAAATCTCATCTGAGGCGGAAATTTCATTGCGATAGTCGGCCGCGGAAACATACAACCGCAACACATCGGCACCCAAGTCCTGCATAGCCTTGCCCGCAGGGATGATATTGCCAATGGACTTCGACATCTTGCGGCCATCGCCATCCACCGTGAAGCCGTGGGTCAGCACACTGCGGTAGGGCGCCGCGTCATGGGTGCCAATGCCCGTCAGCAGCGAGGATTGGAACCATCCGCGATGTTGATCCGAACCCTCAAGGTACAGATCGGCGGGCCAGCTCAATCCATCGCGCTGTTGCAGCACACAGCGATGTGTTACGCCTGAGTCGAACCATACATCGAGGGTATCGTTGATTTTTTCGTAGTCACTGGCATCGTCGCCCAGTAGCTCTTCAGTATCGAGGTCGAACCATGCCTCGATACCTTTTGCCTCAATCCGGGTCGCCACAGCCTCCATTAGGGGCTGAGTATCGGGATGCAATTCCCCCGACGTTTTATGCACGAATAGCGCAATTGGCACGCCCCAGGTCCGTTGCCGCGAGATACACCAATCCGGGCGCTCGGCCAACATGCTGTCGATGCGCGCCCGACCCCACTCGGGGATCCACTGCACACCCGCTACCGCCGTCTTCGCCGCAGGCAGCAAGCCATTGCCGGTCATACTGATAAACCACTGGGGCGTGGCACGGAAAATAATGGGGGATTTATGACGCCAGCAATGGGGGTAACTGTGCTGAAAAGGCGCATGGCAAAGGAGCACATTGCGCTCAGCCAATGCGGCGATGATGTCGTCATTGGCCTTAAAAATATGTTGTCCCGCAAAGACTGGGGTATCGGCGTGATAAACGCCGTTTCCGCCCACGGGGTTGTAGACCTCGAGATCGTAACGGCGCCCCATCTCAAAATCCTCGAGGCCGTGGGCCGGTGCAGTGTGAACACAGCCCGTCCCCGCCTCGGTGGTCACATGGTCACCCAACACAATAGGGACTGGCGCGTCACCAAAGGGAGTCACCAACATTAAACCTTCCAGCGCAGCGCCGCTGGCTCCGCCCTTTTGCTCAAGGGTCGCAAAACCAAATCGATTGGCGCAGTCCTCTGCGAGGGCCTCGGCCACCAGCACCTGGCGACCCTCAGCTTCGACCACGACGTAATTCAAATCGGCAGACAGCGCAACCGCGCGATTTGCCGGCAGGGTCCAGGGCGTGGTGGTCCAGATCGCCAACTCGATCCGATCCGCTACCGCAATACCCAGCCGCCGTGCTGCCTCGGCCCCATCGACAAAAACAAACGCGACGTCCACGGCTGAGGACTGCTTGTCGCGATATTCCACCTCGGCTTCGGCCAGAGCCGACCTACAGTCGAGGCACCAGTGCACCGGCTTGAAGCCTCTGTGCAGGTGACCCTTCTCTACCATGGTGGCCAAGGAGCGAACGATGTTGGCCTCAAAGCCATAATCCATGGTGAGGTAGGGATTGTCCCACTCGCCCACCACCCCCATGCGCATAAAATCTGCTTTTTGCGCCTCGACCTGTTTTTGCGCATAGTCCCGACAGTGCTGCCGAAACTCGGCCGCGGTCACCTTATGCCCGGGCTTGCCCACTTTTTTCTCTACGTTGAGCTCAATGGGCAAGCCATGGCAGTCCCACCCAGGCACGTAGGGGGCATCAAAACCCGACAGGGTTTTGGATTTGATAATGATGTCTTTGAGGATTTTGTTAATCGCATGACCCACGTGGAGCTCACCATTGGCGTAGGGCGGGCCATCGTGAAGGATAAAAGTCGGCTTGCCCTGCCCCACTTGGCGCATCTGCCCATAGAGGTCCATGGCTTGCCACGCCCTAAGCCGCTCCGGCTCCCGCTGGGCCAAATTAGCCTTCATAGGAAAATCTGTCTGGGGCAGATTCAGCGTGCTTTTGTAATCACTCATACTTTATCCGTGGTTCCTCAGCCACACCCGGGCGTTGGCCTTGTCCGCCGCAATACCGGCTTTCAGCGCATCCAGTGACGGAAACTTTTTTTCATCGCGCAGCTTGTGAACAAAACGCACGCTCAACCGCTCCCCATAGAGGTCAGGCGAGCCCTCCAGAATATGAGCTTCCAGAGTGGCTTCCAGACTGTCACCAATAGTGGGCTTGACACCCACATTTGCCACACCCGCCGCGTTCGTCAAACCTGCACCGGAAACCCTGACCACATACACTCCGTGTAGCGGTGATCGAATCCGATGCAGCGCGATATTGGCTGTGGGCGTATCCAACTGCCTTCCCAGCTTTTGACCGTGCTGTACCCGACCCGACATCTCAAAGGGTCTGCCAAGCAGCCGCGCGGCTGCAGCGAAGTCCGCCAGCCCCAGCGCGGAACGAATACGCGTACTACTGACCCGCTCACCCCCTACCTCGCAGGTAGGTGTCGGAGCGACAGCATAGCCAAATTCGTCCGCCAGCGCGCGGACATATTCCAGATCCCCTTCTCGCTGGTTGCCAAAGCGAAAGTCATCGCCAAAGGCGAGATACTGGACACCCAACCCCTCAACAAAAACAGTTTCAACAAAATCGCGGGCGCTGAGCTGCCGCAAGCGTTCGTTGAAAGGCAGACACAACACACGGTCCACACCGCAGGCCTGCAACAGTGGCCACTTGTCCCGTAGGGTGGTGATCCTCGGCGGCGCTTCCAGAGGGCGGAGATACTCCCGGGGCAGCGGCTCAAAGGTGACAACGGTTGCGGGGACACCCCGCCTTTTAGCCTCTTCCTTGAGGTGCATCAGCACCGATTGATGCCCCACATGAACACCATCAAAGGCGCCGATCGTTACCGCGCAACCGCGGTGAGCGGGCTCAAGATTATGCCGACCGCGAATGAGTTCCATGAAGCGGGAGATTCCCAAGCCAACCAGCCAACAGTATACCGATGAGTGCAGGGCAGATCAGCCGTAGCGGCCGGCGCGCAAAGTCGTCTCGGGCAGGTCAGGCTGTCCCCGATCAGCGGCGCAGCATGGCGGGGCGAAGCCCCATGATCCACAGCGCCAACCCATAGACAGAGAGGCCACCGAAACACACGCCAAGCAAACGGACTCCACGTTGCCAGGCGTCCCAGTGATCCCAGAGGCGAATGTCGGGGGTGTACCCCCACAACAGCAGCAGCATGAGCAATGTCGCCAGTGCAATCCTAAGCAGCCAGCTGACGGGGACACCGCGAGTAGCCAATACGCCGTCCCGACGCAGGCCCCGGTAAAGCAACCCGGCGTTCAACCAGGCTGACACGCTGGTGGCAAGCGCCAGACCCGCATGCCCGATATTGAACCACCACATGAGTGGTAAAACGAAGGCCAGATTGAGCACCATGTTGCTGGCCATGGCAATGATCCCGATGCGCACTGGGGTTTTCATATCCTCTCTGGCATAAAACCCCGGCGCCAAAACCTTCACCAACATAAATGCACCCAGACCCAAAGCGTATGCCTGTAAACTCACCGCGGCCATTACTCTGTCCTGGGCACCGAAAGCCCCATACTGAAACAGCGTCACCAAAAGCGGCTCGGCCAACAACGCCAGCGCAGCTGTCGCCGGGATGGCAATCAGCAGCACACTGCGAATCGCCCAGGACAGGGTGTCAGCGAAAGCAGGATCATCTGCTCTGGCGCGCTGACCCGACAGGGTCGGCAGGATGACGGTGGCAATCGCAATGGCAAACACGCCCAGAGGCAGTTCAGTGAGTCGGTCCGAGTAATACAGCCAAGAGACGCTGCCCGTGGGCAATAAGGAAGCCAGCACCGTATCGAGCAGCAGGTTGATCTGGCTCACCGAAACCCCGAAAAGTGCCGGCACCATTAGCAACATTATGCGCTTCACTCCCGCATGCTCTGGCGCCCAGCGAGGCCGGGGCACGAGGTCGATGCCCGCCAGGGCTGGCACCTGAAATAGCAGTTGCGCGAAGCCGGCAATCAAAACGCCCAAGGCCAGCGCAAATGCGGGCTCCTCAAATGCAGGGGTCAACCACAGTGCGGCGGCAATGAGACAAAGATTGAGGAGTACCGGCGTCAGTGCGGGCACCGCAAATCGCTGGTAACTGTTGAGAATCGCCCCCGCAAAGCCGGTGAGAGAAATAAGCAATAAATAAGGGAAGGTAATCTTGATCAGATCACCCGTCAGGGCCAATTTGGCGGGATCTCTCAGAAAGCCGGGAGCGAAGATGGTGGCCACCAGCGGCGAAGCCAAGAGGGTGATCACTGTGAGCAACAGTAGTGTGCCCCCGAGCACACCGGCGACTCGATCCACCAACTCGCGCACCGCGGTGAGCCCTCCCTTTTCCCGCGTATCCGCCAGCACCGGCACAAATGCCTGGGAAAACGCCCCCTCCGCAAAAAGCCGGCGCAAAAAGTTCGGGATTTTAAAGGCGACAAAAAAGGCATCCGCGTTGCCGTTAGCGCCGATGACATGAGCCAAGACCACATCCCGCACCAAGCCCAACACGCGGGAAAGCATGGTTGCCCCCCCAACAACTGCACTCGAGCGCAGCAGCGCCGGCTGGCCAGTCGCGCTGCGCTCCTCCTCGGCAGATTGGTTTTCCGCGTCGGGCGCTGAGGACGAGTCAGACATGCCAGTCCTTGCGCAAGCGCTCACCGTGCAGGGCAAGCCACTGAAGGGCGATCAGCGTATGGCCGTTGTTGATCTCACCCCGATCGAGCATGGCGAGGGCCTCTGTGCGGGCCATCTGATGTACCAAGATATCCTCGTGCTCTGCTGCCAGCCCTTTTACGGCCCCGTGGTCTGCGCCCGTCGTCTCTCCGATAAACAGGCGAATTTGCTCCGAGCAGGCGCCCGCGCTGGGATAAAAAGTGGCAATGGGTTCGAGCCGGTGTAGCTGACATCCTGCCTCTTCTTCCGCCTCCCGGTGGGCTACCTCTGGGTCCGACTCTCCGGGCTCGACGATGCCGGCAATCAGCTCAAGCATCCAGGGATTGTCGGCACCGCGCAGGGCACCCACCCGGAACTGCTCGATCAGCACCACCTCATCGGTGCAAGGATTCCAAGGCAGCACCCCTACTGCATCGCCCCTTTGGAACAGCTCCCGCCGCATCGGAGAGGACCAACCACCCGCAAAAAGCCGGTGACGCAATGTGAGGGTGTCTACCGCAAAGTAGCCGCTGTAACTCGTCTCTCTGCGCTCCAGCTCCACATCGGCGGCGCCAAACTGGCGCCGAGAAGCCCTCAAAACCGGCGCTCCGTGTACCACGCTACCGGCGCAGCGCTTTGATCAACCTGATCGGCTACATCCAGAATCAAAGCAAACAGCGCCATGCGCACCAGCACACCGTTATCACTCTGCCGAAAAATAGCGAGATTCGGATTATCGTTCAGATCGACATCGAGCTCTCGGGCGCCCTCCCGCGAGTCCCGCGGCAGCGGGTGCATGATGACCGTATTGGGCTCACAGTTGGCGGTGTAGACGCTTTGGTTAAGGCGAAACCGACCGCGATAAAGATCCGCCTCTTCGGGGCTTGCAAACCGCTCCTCCTGGATGCGGGTGCTGTAAACAATGTCGACATCCGTTATGCCCTGCTCCAGCGTGTCGGTTTGCAGCACCTCATGCCCCGCGATTTGCAGCGCCTCTACCACCTCAGCCGGCATGCTCAGTGCCTCTGGAGATATCAGACTGACGCGAAGCCCAGAAAAGAGGGAGAGTAATTTCGACAGTGAATGGACGGTGCGACCGAAACGCAGGTCGCCCACCATCGCGATACGAAGCCCGTCCAGGCCCCGGTTACGGCCCATCAGCTCCGCTCGGATCGTGTACAAATCCAATAACGCCTGACTGGGATGCTCGTTGGCACCGTCGCCGCCATTAATGACCGGCACGCGACTGGCATTGGCAAATTCCGCCACCGACCCCGCTTCGGGGTGGCGCATAACAATGATGTCCGAGTAACCGCTCAGCACCCGAGCGGTGTCATAAAGTGACTCGCCTTTGGCGATTGCCGAATGCTCGAAGCCCGTCGTCTCCCGCACTTCGCCGCCCAATAGATTAAAGGCGCTGCCAAAACTGATCCGTGTCCGGGTGGAGGGTTCGAAAAACATGGAGCCGAGAATCGCGCCCTCCAGCACCCGGGTAATGCGCTCGCGATGGGCATAGGGCCGCATGGCATCTGCCACAGAGAACAGCCGCTCGACGTCAGCTCGCTCAAACTGACTGACGGTCAGGATGTGGCTACCAGCAAATTGCATGCGTCGCACTCTCCTTGGGGCGATTCTCAGGCTCTTTCCAACCCACTTGTCGGCATCCCAGACAAACGGTGCATCGACCTGCGGGTCCCAGCGCCCAGAGGCTGCGCCAACGCGCCGTATTGTAGCGCCCTTCGTTACTCAACTGACAGGCCATCCACCCACTCCTCAAGGCGAATCAGCGCCGCCCCCGTGGCGGCCGTCATGTGCGGATCAGCCCGCTCCTCCGCCAGGGCCCGATTAAAATCCTCCCGGGTAAAGGTGCCCTCCCGCCATTCACTGTGGCAGTGCTCACGCCACTGCGCCAACTCATCCGCGCTGAGTGACTCAGGATAATTTCGAGCGCGATAGCGAAAGAATAATTCTGGCAGTCGGGGGTCAGAAAACGGGAATGAGCGCCCTGCAAGCTCAGCAGGGTCTGCGTTGAGCACCGCGTCGCAGAGTGCGCGATCAGCATCTCCCACAAAGCCTTGGTAGAGCATTCTGTCTGGATCAGTTCGCGCGGGGTAAGACCGGTCGCGCCAGACGCGTTGGAGGCGCTGGGCAAAGGCGTCCGGCGCCGCAGCGTGACGTTCCCTGATCAGGGCCAGATGCGCCCGGTGCCTCTCACCATCAAGTCCCAGCCGCTCAGCCACGGCACCCGCCACCCACTGCGTGGGCAGCAGCACCGGCGCGCGATTGAGCCGGATCGTCTTTAACGGCGGACGCTGAACCCCGGCAGGCAAATCTGCCTTGGGTGTGAAAAGAGACTCCCGCACCTGTTCCGGTTCCTGGTCGAGGAAATGCGGCGGCGACCCCAGATCAATGCAAATGACTTCGCTGTTGTTGTCGGGATGCCACGCCACGGGCACCACCAAGGCCAGATTGCTGCGAGCGGCGCCGAACATACCGGAAACATGAACCAGCGGGGTGAGAGCCTGAAGGTTGATCAGCTGGCCCACGGCTCGCTTGGCGCGCTGTGCAAAAAGAGTCTCAAACAACTCGGGCTGTGCGCGCTTGAACAGGCGCGCGACCTCAATGGTCGCCGTCACATCTGACATCGCATCGTGCGCGGCGCCATGTTCAATGGCATTCGCCGCCGTCAACGCCTCCAAGCGGAAGCTGGGTGTACCCTCCTCATCGCGCGGCCATTGAATGCCCTCGGGCCGCAGCGCGAACATGGCGCGGGCAACGTCCAGCAAGTCCCAGCGGCTGTTACCGTTTTGCCACTCTCGTTGGTAGGGGTCGCGAAAATTGCGCCACAACGTAAAGCGGGTCACCTCATCGTCAAAGCGGATCGAGTTGTAACCCACAGCACAGGTTTTGGGCCGCACCAGCTCCTGGTGTATCCGTTCGATAAATTCCGTCTCGGAAAGCCCTTTTTGCGCCGCCTCCTGGGGCGTAATACCCGTTACCCTGATAGCGGCGGGATGGGGTAGCCGATCCGGACTGGGACGCGCATACAGCGTCAGGGGATCTTCAATAATCTCGAGCGCCGCGTTGGTTCGCACACCCGCAAATTGCCAGGGCCTGTCTTGATCCGGATCCTTGCCGGAGGTTTCGTAGTCGTGCCAGTAGAAAGAATCAGATGAGCTCAATCGCCTGCTCTTCGATTCTGGCTTTCCAGATCTGTGGGCCCGTGATGTGAACTGACTCGCCGCGACTGTCGACCGCAACGCTGACGGGCATATCCTTTACCGTGAAGGCATAAATGGCTTCCATACCCAGATCGTTAAACGCCACCACTTCCGCTTTGGTCACCGCTTTAGAAACCAGATACGCCGCACCCCCAACCGCCATCAGATACACCGCACCGTGTTGTTTGATCGCCTCTATCGCCACGGGGCCGCGCTCGGCCTTGCCGATCATGCCCGCCAGACCCGTCTGGGCGAGAATGTAGTCAGTGAACTTGTCCATGCGGGTTGCCGTGGTGGGGCCGGCAGGGCCTACCGCTTCATCACGCACCGGATCCACGGGACCCACGTAATAGATAAACTTGCCCTGCAAATCGACGGGCAAGGCCTCGCCCTGCTCCAGCATCTGGGTCATGCGTTTGTGGGCAGCGTCGCGTCCCGTGAGCATGGTACCGGAGAGCAGCAGGGTCTCCCCGGGCTGCCAACGGTGAATCTCGTCGCGGGTCACGGTATCGAGATTCACTCTGCGCACCGATTCGCCCGGATCCCAGCTGATATCGGGCCAGGCATTGACGTCAGGTGGCGTCTGCAGCGCCGGTCCCTCTCCGGTGAGTATGAAGTGCGCGTGCCGGGTCGCGGCGCAGTTCGGGATCATCGCCACCGGCAGGGAGGCTGCATGGGTCGGGTAGTCCTTGATCTTGACGTCGAGCACCGTGGTCAGACCGCCAAGGCCTTGCGCCCCGATGCCGGTCCGATTGGCCGCGTCCATAATCTCAAGCCTCAGTTCCTCAATGCGATTTTGCGGTCCTCGCGCGCGCAGCTCGTGAATATCCACGGGCGCCATGAGGGACGCTTTGGCCAGCACCATCGCTTTCTCTGCCGTGCCGCCGATACCGATCCCCAGAATGCCCGGGGGGCACCAGCCCGCACCCATTGTGGGAAGCGTTTTGGCCACCCAATCGACGATACTGTCTGAGGGGTTGAGCATCGCCAGCTTGGATTTATTTTCAGAGCCGCCGCCTTTGGCCGCCACGTGTACGCTCACCGCGTCGCCGGGAACGAGCCGCGTGTGAATCACTGCAGGGGTATTGTCGCGGGTGTTCTGGCGCCTGCCTGCTGGATCTTCGAGGATCGAGGCGCGAAGCGTGTTATCGGGGTGGGTATATGCCCGTCGCACGCCCTCGTTGATCATTTCCTCAAGGCTGATCTCGGCGCTCCACTGCACCGACATACCCACTTCGATGAATACGGTGACAATGCCGGTATCCTGACAAATCGGCCGATGACCCATCGCGCACATGCGGGAGTTGATGAGAATCTGGGCCATCGCATCTTTGGCGGCCGGATTCTGCTCCATCTCCCAGGCCCGATGCACTGCCTGCACAAAGTCGAGGGGGTGGTAATACGAAATGAACTGCAGCGCGTCGGCGACGCTGTCGATAAGATCCTGTTGTCTGATCACCGTCATACCAGTGCCTTTCCCGTCATCCCAGTACCTGTGATGACTACTGTAGTACCGGGGCCTTCATTGCCGCAATGTCGGCCTCCAGTGCTGTGATGTTCGCATTCACCTGCCGACGAAACGCGTTAATGGATTCTATCCACTCCGCATTGCTCTCCACCTGTTTGCGCAGCGCTGCCCGCTCCAGATTGGCCTTATTAACGCCATCCGCCAGACGCTCCACATCCGTTTGCGCGCGCTGTGCATTGGCAGCGAGGCGCTCGAGGTCGCCGGCTACTTGGGTCAGTGCCGACAGCGATTGCTCCATCGTATCGAGACGCGTCTGCTGGGCTGTGCTCTTGTTATTTAAGCCGGTAATTTGCTTTTCTTGGGTAACCGCCCCTTTCTCGAGCCTCAGTAAAGAGGCGTTACTGACCTTTCTCGCATCCCACAGCTTTCTCACCTCAGTGTCGAGTAATCGCAGCTGAGCGCCCATTGCCGCCGCAGATTTGTTGACCGTTTCATCGGTATCCGACAGCAACGCCTCCATATCCGCTACCCGGGCTTGGGTGGCTTTTAGCTGGGTCTGGGCGACCTCCAGCATCGTCTGCAACTGCCATGCCCACCCACAAGCCACACCTGCCGCGGCCAGCGCCACGGTGAGTACCAGACGGGTCGCGAGCCCGATACCAGCCCGCGTCGTCGCACTGCGCGCGGGTATCGCCCCTCGCGGCGCAGAGCTGACCGCCTCGTCACGGTTGGCGGCAAAAGAGGGGATGTCAGTCAAATCGTCGCGCGACATACGGGCTATCCAAACACAGATCGCTCAATTATATCCTGCCTGAATCCTTGCAAGTGCGGGGACCGCATTATTCCCGCTCTGCAGTCCGCAAAGCATCCTGCAATGGGCCCCCATCGCTCGCCAGGCCCGCGGGAACCGTGAGGCCCAGCAGCCGTGCGGCAACGGGATAGACATCCAATTGATGGGCCTTGGCAATAATCGTCTCGGTAGCAAATGATGGCCCAACAGCCACCAAAAATGCAGCCATCTCCTCCTCATCCGCCGCGTAGCCATGCATGCCCGCAAGATCGCTGCCCGCGGCACCGCCCCGGCGGAACACTCGCGGGGGGTCTGTCTCGATAATGAGCGACGCCACCGCAGGGTGGTCGTGATAGTGGCGATTGGCCAGCACGTCGTCGGTGATAATGCGGTAGCGACCGTCACTCATCCCCTCCAACCGCTTTGAGAGCGCGGCGAGGTCGGCATCCGGATCCCTCTGGTAATACATCACCCGAGTCGAGCTATTGACGCGTTTAAAGCCTCTCGGTCTGGGAAGGGTGTTGGTGTCGATAAACTGCGCGCGATTCACCGCCGCCATACCGTGATCAGATACCAGCATCAAGTTGATATCAGCGGCTTCACGCGCGTTGATTTGCTCAATGACACCCCAAAGTGTGGCGATCCGGCGATCGACCTCCGCGATCGCCTCCCGGGTTTGGGACGCATCCGGGCCATGGGCATGCCCCGCTGAATCCACCGTCGAGAAATACAGGGTGATCAGTTGAGGCCGTTCGTTCGCGGGGGCCTCGAGCCATTGAATAGCCTGGGAGATCCGCTCCGCATGGGGTGTGCGCGCGTCGTATTGGCGGTAGTCAGATGGCAGCGTGCCGGCAATCGGGGCTTCCGATTCTGGCCAGAAAAAGGTGGCAGCGCGGCCCCCCTGTTGCTCCACGAGCGTCCACAGCGGTGTGCCCGCAAGCCAGCTTGGGTCTTCACTGGCCGCACCCTTCTGGTAGCAGTCGGGCCGGTCATTGCGGCAAAAGTAGTTATCGACAATCCCGTGCTGGGTGGGGTGAAGCCCTGTCGCCATAGAGAGATGGGTGGGAAAGGTTTTGGAGGGATAAACCGGCAGCAATCGAGTCACCCGAACACCGCGGTCTGCCAGGGCTTTCATCTGGTGCGCCTCGGGTCGATCCAGGTAATCCCAACGGAAACCGTCGATGGATACCAGCACCAGCGTGCGCCCATAAAGCGGATCGCCCCACAGCCCTCCTATTATCAGGAACAACCCAATCCCGATACGCTGGCGATAGCGCTTGCCCTTCATCGCAATCACATCCTTTGGGGATGGCGTGGACACTTGGGGCGGCGACGTAAGGGCACCGGCACCAGTAACAAGGCGAGTGCGAATCCGACGTATCCTCGGGCTTGGAGGAGCAAAGATCACCACGGGGTCCGGGTTTGATTCATAAAAAAAGCGGCCGATGGGCCGCTTTTATGGGTCGTTCGCTCATTAGAGGTAAAGCAGGATACCAAGGAGACCCAGCATCAGCGCCAGCGAGCAGTGAATCACGCCCATAACAGATTTCATGGGGCCCAGCCCACCGAACAACGCGTTGATCTCGAGCGCGACGATAATGCCCAGCGCAGCAAACAGTCCCGTATCAGATACCGTACCGCCTACCTGAGTGGAAATAGCCGCAAGGTGCTTGGAGCCCAGCATCCCCAGTAGCATGGGGCCCGAAAACAGCGTATTGGTGCGGCTGGCAAGGCCTGCCTTGGCCGCGGCGGCAGGGCCGTCGCCCTCCTTCATGCCCAGAACGATTTGCTGGTTGGGCCAAATAACGAGCCACACATTGAGGAACATAAACGTACCCGCTAAGGCACCCATCCAGATAGCGGGCATCGTGCTGCCCAGCGCACCGATCTTATGAAAGAGGTAAGCACCCGTCAGGAAGGTCAGCATCGCGCCCCAGCGGAACCACCACAGTGCGCGGGGCGCCAGCTTGGCCATGGCATCGGACTTCGCCCCCGCCTCGGCCTCTTTAAAATACTCGGTTTGAACAAAATTGAAGTAATACAGCATGCCGATCCAGACGATACCGGCCAGTACGTGAAAGTAGCGGAAGAAAAACTCTATGTAAGACATGCGTAGATCTCCTGATTTCGTGTCGAGATGGCGCCCAGGCCCTGCTAGCTGAAGAGTATATCCCAAGCGCGAAATGCAGGGTCAAAAAACTGAGTCAAGTTTCCGAGGCCGCCTGCGCGCCAAACACCGCGATTAGGGGCGGCACAGCCTGACGCTAGGACAATTGGCTAGGTTACGCGCCGTACCCAGTTCATCAGCGGGCGCTCAACGAGATAAAAACTGAGTGCGGCCAGCCCTAAAGTTGCGGGAACAGCGATAAACAAGGCGCCAAACCCAGACAAAGGCGTCGTCCAAGCGTCGGGATAAACCAGAGTTAATACCCGGAACACCTGAAAATGCCAGAGATAAATCCCGAAACTGACATGCCCCAACCATACGAGAATCCCGTGATTCAACCACTGCCACTCCGGGGTGGGATCGCGAAAAAAATAGATGAGTGCTGCAATACAACACGCCACGCAAGGCGGCCATACCACGAGAATCCAGTGTCCGGTCCAATAGACATCGCCCATGATTAACTGCCATTGCATCAGTGTGAGTAACAGGACCAGCGCCACTGTAAGCCCGACCCTGCGCTGAGGCACAGTAAGGTCTGCGGGCAAAAAATTGATGGAGAAGCCCAGCATGAAGGTCAGTAACACGCCGGGCAAGGAATCTAGCACCGGGAGGATGGACAGGTAATTATTGGTTTCTGTAGTCGCGAACAACCACACTCGCCAACCCAGCGTTACTGCTATGGCAACACTCAGCAACAGACGCCAACCCAGATAACGAACCAGCAAACCCAACAAAGGAAGCAGCGCATAAAAGCTGAGCTCGACCGGCAGGGTCCACCAAACCAGATTAATCGGCGTTGCCATGACGGGAGGGAGATTGACCCACAACATAAACTGCAGCGGGAGTGTTGCCATACCTTTGTCGCTGATAAGGCCGGTGATTACGGTACTCAGCAAAAGCAAGATAATCAGTTCCGCCCACACCGCAGGATAAATTCTCACCAGTCGACGCAACCAGAATTTTTTCAAAAATTCAGCACTCAACCGACTTTCGATCACCTGAGCACCCAGCAAATATCCCGACAACACGAAGAAAAGCGGCACCCCCATCCAGCCAAAGGCCAGATAAATTGTGGGATCCAACAAAGTGCGCGCTGTGGCGTCGGGGCTAAGTGCTTCGATGGTGATGGGGAAAAACTGATACCAATGAAACATCAGGACCGCCATAGCTGCCACACCGCGCAACGCATGAAGTGTCGGGTTAAAGCTCAACTGAAGGAAGCTCCTGTGGTGAGAAGAGAGAGGCTAGGCCAGACCCATCGCCCTGTCCACCGCCGTCTTCACTGATCCACCCGACTTAGTTTAGGGACATTAATCTGGCAACGGCAGCGGCGCGGGGGTTAGTTTGTGGCATCATCACTCCCCCTTGGGAATACACAGAGATTCCATCGAGTGGGCTGCTGCGTAAGCAGCCCACTACGTTATTTGAGCCGGCGAGGTGACGTAAGAGAAATGGATCCAACTTCAACGCCCAATAACCCTTCGCTCTATCTGGATCTGCTGGAATCCGTGCTGTTGGACACCATTTACGCTTCGGATGTCTCTGAAAGTCAACATTGGAATCAGGATCGCGCGGGCCAAACCGCTACCGATAGGGAAATAGAAGAGGGCCAATACTGGCCAGCCAGGGCACATACCATGATTGGTCGGCGCCGCCTCAGAAATTTTCGAACCGCTATCGAGACAGTCATCAAGGAGCGCGTGCCGGGAGATATTCTGGAGGCAGGTGTGTGGCGGGGCGGCGCATCAATTTATGCGCGAGGCGTGCTCAAAGCCCTGCATGTGACTGATCGCAAAGTCTATGTTGCCGATTCATTTGAGGGCCTGCCCAAACCCGATCCGCGCTATCCGGCTGATGACGAAGATCAGCATTGGGATATCGACTTTCTCCGGGTCTCTCTGGAGGAAGTCAAACAAAACTTCAGTGCCTATGATTTATTGGACGAGCAAGTGATCTTCCTTGAAGGTTTCTTTGAGGACACGCTGCCCAACGCGCCCATCAGCGCAGTATCTGTGCTGCGATTGGACGGCGACATGTACAGCTCCACCATTCAAATTCTGGAAAGCCTTTACGAAAAAGTGTCGCCCGGCGGGTTTGTCCTCATCGACGATTACAATGCCTTAGCCAACTGCCGGGCGGCCGTGGATGATTTTAGATCTACTCATGGCATTGGGGAGGCGATGGAAACCGTAGACTGGACCGGCGTTTATTGGCGGGTAAGCCCCGCCTGAGCATTCGCCGTTTTCGGGGTCACTCAACCAGATACCGGGGCCACGCCTTTGCTGATGCGTCAGCGTCTCGCATGTCGAATAAGCGCTTCGCGGCGCAGAATTTACCTCGGGCCCGCCCTGCCAGCGAGGGCCGGCACCGCTAATGCGGCTTCAGAAAACACAGTACGGCATCGTCGGCCCATGCCCAGGTTTGGTTCACCGCCCACAACTGCCTGATCCAATGCTCCTGGGACTTCACCTGATGCTCCAATGCTCGCAGCCTCTGAATTAGTGCCGATTCAGCGTTTTGGGAGACTTCTTCAGGAGCGGTTACTACCGGTTCGAATTCTGGTGGCTCCATACTGAACGGCACCACAGACCGGCCATCTTGC
>JAYNYK010000072.1:4041-11340 GCA_038102985.1 Halieaceae bacterium | reverse complement strand
GGCAAATACTTCCTGCCAGACACCTGATATATTGCCTACTATTGCGGCTTTGAGTCGATATCTAGTCGCCGCAGGGGGATCACATGCTGGGTGATATCGCGCTATTGCTGGTAGGCGCGGTCTTGGTCAACAACTTCGTGTTGGTACAGTTTTTAGGACTGTGCCCGTTCATGGGTGTGTCCAACAAGCTCGAGACGGCCATGGGGATGTCAGTGGCGACCACTTTCGTGCTGACCCTGGCGTCGGTCTGCAGCTACCTAACCTACAACTATCTGCTAATACCGCTGGATCTCGCGTACCTGCGCACCATCAGCTTCATTCTAGTGATCGCGGTGGTGGTGCAGTTCACCGAGATGGTGGTTCGTAAAACAAGCCCGCTACTGCATAGAGTGCTCGGCGTGTTTTTGCCCCTCATTACCACTAATTGCGCGGTGCTCGGCGTGGCGTTGCTGAACATCAATCAGGCGCACAATTTCATCGAGTCATTGTTTTATGGATTAGGCGCGGCGCTGGGATTTTCGCTGGTATTGGTACTG
This sequence comes from Halieaceae bacterium, assembly GCA_038102985.1. Classification (GTDB taxonomy): domain Bacteria; phylum Pseudomonadota; class Gammaproteobacteria; order Pseudomonadales; family Halieaceae; genus Luminiphilus. The sequence goes on along the minus strand of JAYNYK010000072.1, from coordinate 10,804 downwards.
TTCGCAGCGATGCGCGAACGTTTGGCCGTGGCTGATGTTCCCGAGCCGTTTCAGGGTGCCGCGATCGGCATGATCACGGCGGGGCTGGCATCGCTCGCTTTTATGGGGTTTGCGGGACTGATCTGATGGTGGATTGGCTGGCAACTGAACCGCTTTTTGCCGCTCTGGCAGCACTGCTGTTGCTCGGCAGCGTTTTCGGCGCTTTGCTCGGCTATGCGGCGATTCGTTTCAAAGTGGAAGGCAACCCCATCAGCGAACAGATCAACGCTCTGCTTCCCCAAACCCAATGCGGCCAGTGCGGCTATCCCGGCTGTCGCCCCTACTCCGAGGCGATCGCTGATGGGGACGCCATTAACAAATGTCCCCCGGGTGGAGAAGAGACCATTCAGGCATTGGCCGATCTCCTTGACGTGGAACCTCAACCACTCGATGCCGAGCACGGCGTGGAAAAAGAGCCCGTCGTCGCCTGGATCCGTGAGGAGGAGTGTATCGGTTGCACCAAATGCATTCAGGCCTGCCCAGTCGACGCTATTTTGGGTGCCGCTAAGGTGATGCATACCGTGATTGCCGACGAGTGCACCGGTTGCGATCTGTGTTTGGAGCCATGCCCGGTGGACTGCATCGACCTGATACCCAGAAAACAAGGCATTGGGTTTTGGCATTGGCCACTTCCCGAGGACCGCCTGCGCCCGATAGAGGTGATCGCGACGGACGCGGCGACGCGAACCGCAGCATGAGAGTCATACACGATATTCATGGGGGTATTCACCCCCCGGAACGCAAAGCGCTCTCTCGACCGGGAAAACTGCAGCCGCTTGGCTTACCACCGCGCTTGGTGCTTCCTCTGAGTCAGCATCTCGGTGGTCCTGCACGGCCCGTCGTCAACGTTGGAGAGTCTGTTCAGGGCGGGCAGGTATTAGCCGAGGCCAGCGGCGTGATGAGCGTGCCGGTGCATGCTCCCACCTCGGGCACGGTGCGTGCCATCGAGCGGAGACCCATTGCTCATGCCTCGGGCCTCGAGGATATCTGTATCGAACTGGAGACCGACGGACAGGACCAATGGGTCCCATTTGAGGGCATACCCCACTGGCGCGACTGCGAACCCGCCGTACTGGCAGAGCAGGTGCGTAACGCGGGCGTCGCCGGCATGGGTGGGGCCGGCTTTCCCACCGCCGTGAAATTAACCCCCGGGCAGCAACGGCCCATCGAGCTGCTCCTGATTAACGGTACCGAGTGCGAACCTTACATCACGGCCGACGACACCTTGATGCAGCTTTACGCGGATCGATTGATTGAAGGGACATCCATCCTGGCGCACATGCTGGACGCCGATTCCATCCTGATTGGTATCGAGGACAACAAGCCCGAAGCCATTGCCTGCGTACGAGCAGCAGCTAATCAGATTGACGCGCCGATCGAAGTTGCCAGTTTCCCTACCAAGTACCCCTCGGGTGGCGAGAAGCAAGTGATTGAGATTCTCACGGGCATGCAGGTCCCCTCCGGAGGCATTCCCGCGGACATCGGTATTGTGTGCCTCAACCCCGGCACGGCCGTGGCGGTGCAGCAAGCCGTCATTGAGGGCAAACCCCTGACGCATCGTATTGTTACCCTCACTGGCGAGGCGTTGTCGCAGCCCTGTAACACGCTCGCGTGCCTTGGAACCCCCATCGGGCACTTGCTGCAAGCGGTGGGATTGGCGCCAGAACGCCAACAACGGGTCATCCATGGCGGACCCATGATGGGTTTCGCAGTCTCTAATCTGGATGCGCCCGTGACCAAAATCACCAATTGCCTGTTGGCGCCAACCGAATCGGAGTTGCCGCTGCCCGAAGAACCCCAACCTTGCATCCGCTGCGGCCACTGCGCTGAGGCCTGCCCAGCCTCATTACTTCCGCAACAGCTCTATTGGTATGCCCGTGCGAAAGATCAAGAACAACTGGCCGCCCATCGGCTCTTCGACTGCATCGAATGCGGCGCCTGTGCTTATGTCTGTCCAAGCCACATACCGCTGGTGCAGTACTATCGCGCTGCCAAAGGCCAGATACGGGACAGCGAGCAGGAGCGAAAGCGGTCGGATAATTCGCGAGGGCGCTTCGAAGCCCGAGAGCAGCGACTGGAGGAGGAAGCGGCCGCCCGCGAAGCGAAGCGCGCTGCGCGTAAAGCTGCAGCACAGCAGCAGGCGGAGAGCGACGGCGTCGATCCGGTGCAAGCCGCTATCGAGCGCGCGAAGGCCAAAAAAGCACAACAGGACGCCGCTCCATGAGTTTACTGCGGGTGACTTCACCCCATACAGCAGGTCGTCAAAACGTCTACTCGGTGATGCGGGATGTCTTGCTGGCGACCGTGCCCGGCATTCTCGTAATGACGTGGTTTTTTGGCCCGGGGACTTTGATCAATTTGGTACTGGGTGGCTCCGTGGCACTGGCCGCAGAGTACGGCGTGGTGGCCTTGCGCGGTCGCAACCCCAAGACGGCCATCGCAGATCTCAGCGTGCTGGTGACTTCGACACTGCTTTGCATCGCCCTGCCCCCCTACGCCCCCTGGTGGCTCATTGTGATCGGCGTGTTAACGGCGGTATTGCTGGGTAAACAGGTATTTGGTGGGTTGGGCTATAACCCTTTTAACCCTGCTATGGTCGGGTACGTGGTGCTGCTGATTTCGTTTCCAATACAAATGAGCAGTTGGGCCTTACCCCGTGATCTTACAGCGACTCCAGGGTTGGGTGAGGCCCTGCAACGGGTCTTTCTCCCCAGCAGCATTGACGCCATGACGGGAGCCACACCGCTGGACCTTCTGCGACAGAATACGGGCCTGCTGTTTGACGATCTGATGATGAGTCGACCCGAGCTGGTCGGCTGGGGAGGCTTGGGCTGGGTTGAAGTGAACCTGGCATTCCTATTGGGCGGGCTATGGCTGCTTTACCGCAAGGTTTTTACCTGGCATGCGCCGCTGGCAATGCTGGCCGCGCTCGGCCTATGTGCACTCATGGGCTTTGACGGCGGCAGCTCAGACAGCGGTGGTAGCGCGCTGTTTCATTTGTTCAGCGGTGCCTCCATGTTCGCCGCCTTCTTCATCATTACCGACCCCGTGAGCTCGGCGGTCTCCAATCGGGGGCGACTCATTTTCGGCGCTTTGATTGGCGTGCTGGTGTACCTGATTCGAACACTGGGTAACTATCCCGATGCCGTCGCCTTTGCTGTGCTCATTTTGAATTTTTGTGCGCCCTTTATCGATCACTACACCCAACCCACGGTGTACGGCACGCGGAAAACAAACCCATGAAGTGGCTGACCTCGATCGGTCTTGGTGGGACTGTGCTGGCGCTTTTTGCAGCCATTACCTCGCTGGCGATCGGGTGGACCTATCTCAGCACGCAAGCACAAATCGAATTGGCCGTGCGCCGGGCCGAGGCGCGACAGCTGATGGAAATTTTTCCAGCCGATACCCACGACAACGAATTGGTAGACGATACTTTTGTGCTCGATGCCGAAACGCCGCTGCTGGGCTTGCGTCAGAACCGTCAGGGGTATCGCGTGCGGCAAGGTGAGCGCGTTATCGGTGTCATTTTACCCGCCACCGCGCGGGATGGTTACAGCGGCGACATTCGGGCACTGGTCGGCGTGCGGAGCGACGGTTCAATCGCCGGTGTCCGCGTGGTCGCGCATAAGGAGACGCCCGGGCTGGGGGACAAAGTCGATCTGCGCAAGTCCCAATGGATTCTGGGCTTTAACGACCGTAGCCTGCAAAATCCGGCCATCAGTGACTGGACCGTCTCCAAAGATGGCGGCGCCTTCGACCAATTCACTGGCGCCACCGTCACGCCGCGAGCGGTCGTTGTCGCGACCCGCCGCGCTTTGGAGTACGCTGAAACCCACAATGCATTGCTGTTTGAAACACCGGTAGCTAACCCATGAGTCACCCGTCTTATAGCCAGCTCACCCTGAACGGATTGTGGAAGAACAACCCCGCGCTCGTGCAGTTGCTTGGGCTTTGCCCGCTGCTTGCTGTGACGGCGTCTACCGTAAACGCGTTGGGCCTCGCCGCGGCGACGCTGTTCGTGCTGGTGGTGTCAAATACCGCCGTATCCGTGATTAGAAATATCGTTTCAGACACTATCCGGTTGCCCGTATTCGTGATGATCATTGCGGCCGCCGTGACCATTACCGAGTTGCTCATGCAGGCTTTTAGCTACGAGCTATACCAGATCCTCGGCATCTTCCTGCCACTTATCACAACCAACTGTATTATTCTGGGCCGCGCAGATGCCTTCGCCAGAAAAAACCCCCTGCCAGCGGCAGTCTATGACGGCTTCATCATGGGGGTGGGATTTGGGCTGGTGCTGGTGCTGCTGGGTGCCATCCGAGAGTTCTTGGGCACGGGGGCCCTGTTCGCAGACATGCAGCTACTCTTTGGCCCAAACGCTGCGCAGTGGCGCTGGGAGATATTTGCTGTGGACTTTCCTTTTCTGGTGGCGATTTTGCCCCCGGGAGCGTTTTTGGTCACGGGCTGCTTAATCGCCCTCAAAAACCAGATCGATCTCTCAATCAAGCGTAAAGCCCAAACTGAGGTCAAAGCCGCGGGGAGCAAACGCGTGCGGGTTACGGGAACCGTCTCTTGAGCCATCGCCTCCAGCGATGATCTGACGGGCCTCGCTCATTGCGGGCAGAGCGCATCCCCCGCTACCAGCGTTGCCAAAATCTCGTCGACTGCCGCGTCATCCATGCCCGCATCGGCCAGTTCACATACGTAGGTGATATAAAGCAATGCCTCGCCATGGGCGAGGTACCACTCCCGGATCTGGGTCCCGTCCTCTTCGCATCGACCCTCAAGCCCTGAAAAAGGCCCGCAGCGAGCAGGCACCCACTCGGTCACCTCTGGTGACTCGGTGGCTACCAGCAGCGCCAAGGCGGATTCGGCGTTAGTACCCGACGCGCCTTGCGCTTGCACCAGTGTCGTGAATGCCAGCTCGCCAATACCGTCCTGATCGATAATTTTGATAACACCCTCTTCCTGCTCTGCCGACCATTCAGGGGGCAACATCAAGCACCAGTAGTCAGTCTCGACGATATTCATGCCCATTCCCTCTCCTGCAGCGCCAAAGACATCAGGATTGCGTCCTCTCGGTCACCGGTCGGCATTGGATAATAGTTGCGACGCCGGCCCATGATCGTAAAACCCGCTGCCGCGTAGAGCGATTTGGCGGCGGTATTGGATTCTCTTACCTCGAGGGTCACCGCGCGGGAGCCACCCTGTCCTATTAAACGCAAGCTTTCCTCAAGGAGCATTCGGCCATAACCAGATCGCCTCAGCGCTGGTCGGATACGCAAATCCAGCAGCTCCGCTTCGTCTTCTACACACTGATACCAAATAACGCCCAGCGGACTCTCCTGATCGGTCAGGCTCCATGCGCGGCACGCGGCCCGCGCCAGCAAACCCACAAGAAAATGGAGTGATGGCCCCGGCGTCTCAGCATAAAGTGCACCCAATGTTGCCTCCGCCAGTGCGGGATTCAGTGCGGTTAACTGCATGACTTATTAGCGAGAGGCCACCAGCGACTTCAGGATCGACCAGGCCGTGCGCTTCGTCGAGGGATCTTGCAACATTGCCAGACTTGAGGGAATGCAATGTACGGCCAGGTCCAATGGTGGCAGGACATCGATCGATCCCAGCTCAATCACCAGCTGGGATTGGTGATCGGTCGCCATGCGTTGGAGTAAGCCTGAGAGCATCTCTTGCAAGCCATCCGCTTGCGTCAGCTTGAAGGCACCATCGGGCGGCCAATCGAACTTTTGATGTTCACAGTTAACAGAGGGTCCGCGAATAGCGCGCCCCATCGCGGCGATCAAATGCAGCTGTTCTCTCCTCAGCAGATGATCCTCCAGCTGTTCTATCCACAGCACGTCACCGGTGACTACCATTAGCAAAGACAGTCGCTGCTCGGATCGATTCGGCGTTACCGCTGGCCGGTCACTGTGGTCCGTATCGCGGCCATCGCCGGCTGGGGAGGGCGTTACACCACTGTCGTCCCGGAGCAGGGCACGCAATTGATCACCCTGTATCTCGCCCTCGCTGTGGCTGATCGTATTACCCTCAAGCGCCGCACCGAGACCGCGGCCCTCGCTACCGGCGTCAACAACAGGCACCGCGAGCCGGTTGGCGGGCCTTGCTCCCACCGGGTCATAGCGACTGATCAGGGGCACCAGCCCAAAACTGGACAGCAGGTGCCGGCGGGCCTCTTCACGCTCCATTTCCGCTTCTGACGCAAATTCGAGAGCGCCTGCCGCGCTTTTGTCACTTCCAATCATAGCGACAGTATCTCACGGCACCGGATTTAACCGAACCAACGCCATCCCCAGCGCCGGAAGAAGCGAATGGCGCCCAGAGTAAACCAGCGAATATGGCGCCAACCCTTCCGCGCCGCATCGCCCCCATGGTGGACTATCTTCACCGCCCGACACTCAATCACCTCGCCGATTTGCGCCAGCTTCATCGACAAATCGTAGTCCTCAAAATACAAAAAGTACGACTCATCGAAACCACCGACCTGGTTCAAGGCGTGGCGACGAATCCACATACAGCATCCAGATGCCAGTGTGACTGCTCTGGTGTCTTGCGCATCGCTCTGCCCTTTCATCTCATAACGATCGAGCGCCTTGGCATTGAGCCGCTGCAACCATAGGGGTGCAAACGCCCTCAGCGCGAGCACCCAAATGGAGGGGTAGGCTTTGGCCAGGTGCTCGGGCTGACCTCCAGAGCCAAACCC
>JAYNYK010000072.1:0-3941 GCA_038102985.1 Halieaceae bacterium | reverse complement strand
AGCGCGTAATTTGAATCTAGGCTGTTGTCCACACACACCATGGGCACCGCGGACAATCCGGTACGACCCAATGCCTTAGTCAAGGACCCCAAAAGACTGTCGAACCGCTCTAAATCGCTGTGAAACAGGACAACACTGATGGCCAGTTCGGGGAGAGCATAAGCGTTGTCGGGTGCCATCGGCAGAGAATACCAGCGTCATCGACGCTAAGATATTGGTCCCCGCCGCCATTGGCCTAGGGTAACGGCAGAAATACCAATGCAAACGCAGAGACGCATGATATCTTCTGCTCTCTGGCCCGGATTGGTCAGTGGCAAGCAACTTTAGAGCCAGTGGCTCTGCCTGAAAAATGGATTTTGGAGAAGGATATGATCAGGGGATGGTTAAGGACGACGATCCGTTGGACAGCAACGTGCTTCGCGGTAAATGCACTGATCGCCTGTGGCGGTGGCGGCGGTTCCGATGGCGGGGGCTTCGTAGGTGGCGGACAAGCCGCTGACTACACACTCTCTCTGACGCTGGGAGACGGCAATAACACCGATGCGGTGGAACTCAAAAGCGGTGAACAGACCACACTGACTGCGCGTGTCACCCAAGGCAGTGCCGCGGTATCTGGCACCGTCATTTCGGTGGCCGCGTCCGGCGCTCAGGTAGAGCCCGACAGCCTTACCAGCAACGCTAATGGAGAGGCGGTCTTTACCGTCACCGCCGGAGAGGTAAGCGGCGCTGCAACGCTAACCGCCAGTATCGAAAGCCCATCAGGCACGGTAGAGCAGTCCATCAGCTTCAACGTGATCGGTCCCACACCGCCTCAGCTGAATCTGAGGCTGGTTGATCTCGATCGCCAACCCCTTGCTGAGATCACGCCCACCGAAAAGGGCGTGCTGGAGGTGACTGTCTCGGGCGATGAGACGACCACAGTGGCCCACCAGGTCATCAGTGCCCAAACCACGATCGGAAAACTCATCCCCGAGAGCGGCACTGCGTTGACCGACGATTCGGGCGAAACCTATTTCATTATTGAAGCCGACGGATCTGATGGCGCGGGCACCGCAACGGCGTCCCTTACCTTTGGCGAGCAAGTCATAGAAGCCTCCCTGAATTTCTCGATCTCTAGCCGACTGCCCTATCAATTGAGCATTACCCTTCTCGATACAGAGGAGGAGGCACTCTCTACTGTCGAAACCGGCAAGGCTGTCATCGTTTCCGTTTTAGTGGTGGACGAGGATAGCGTTGACCCCATTGCGAACCAATTGGTCAGTCTCACCGCCGGTGAGCTTGGCACCGTCACACCGACTTCAGGTACGACGATTACCAATGAGGCAGGGGTTGCTCAATTTAAGCTCGCCGTCGGCCAGACCACGGGGTCTTTTGAGCTGAGTGTTACGGCGACTTTCGCCGGGGGCAGCGTCACGGAAAGCCTGCGTGTCGACGTCATCCAGGCCGACCGTTCGCTCGGGTACTTTGACGATGGAGGGGACTTTATCGACGGCCTTTTACTCATCAGCCCTGATAAAGCGCTGTCTCCCGGAGGCAGCGCAGCGATTACCCTCGCAGTTGTCAATGCTGAGGGAGAGCGCGTCACCAATGAAGAATCGGTCACGCTATCCAGTAACTGCCTGTTCAGTGGTGCGGCGTCCATAGAACCTGAATCGCCCCTGACTTTCGTGGGTCAAACGACCGTGACCTATACTGCATCGGGCTGCAGTGGCACCGACGCGCTGACCGCCACGCTCCAGTCCACAGGGGCAGAGGCATCGGGCCGCATCACCTTTTCCGAGGTCATCGCCGAAACGATACGGTTTGAGGCAGCGACCCCCGAGATCATTGCCATCAGGGATACTGGATCCGCCTCAGATCTCTCGGAATCTGCTGCCGTCACGTTTCGAGTTACCGATATCGACGGCAACCCCGTAAGCGACTCACGCGTGAACTTGAGTCTGGGACAAGATATTGGTGGCGTCGCGCTTTACTGTCAGAATGATGCATTCTGCCAGTACGCCAGTAGCGCCGATGCCGCTTTAGGACGATCAGCACGCACCAGCGATCGAAGTGACTTGAATGGAATGGTGACGGCCAGAGTATTATCAGGTTTCGTCGCCTCCCCCGTGCGAGTCATCGCCTACGTAGATCTCAACGAAAACGGCGAGCAAGACGAGGGGGAGCCCACATCCAGCTCCAAATCACTGGTGATCACTACAGGGTTACCTGATCAGAATTCTGTCAGCTTATCGGCCAGTGTCCTCAATGTTGAGGGCGCCTATGAGGCAGATGGCAAGCAAACCGTGATTACCGTGCGCATGGCCGACAAATTCAACAACCCTGTGCCGGACGGGACTCCCGCCACTTTCACGACAGAGCTCGGGTCCATTGTTGGCAGTTGTCTCACGCAAGACGGCGCCTGCTCTGTGACATGGAATAGTCAGTCGCCCCGATCCTCCGACACCGTTGATCGCTACAGTGCCCCCATTACCATTTTTGAAAATAACGATAGCGACACCCCGAGCCGCTATAGCTGCCCTTCTCATCTCGAGGCATTTGGCCCCTGTCCTGACGATATCGGCGACGAGGCGGTGAACCCGCCGGGCGCCCCTCGGGGTGGTCGATCGACATTACTGATCACTGCCATCGGCGAGGAGAGCTTTATCGATAAAAATGCCAACGGCCGCTACGACCAGGGCGAGTACTGGACCAACTTGACCGAAGCTTTCATTGACCACAACGAGGATGCTCGATACACCCCGGTGCAGCGAGGTAATTGCACTGACCCCGCTGCGGCTGACGACGTGTGTCTTGCGGGATTCGAAGAGACCTTCACAGACTACAATTTTAATGGGGTGTTTGATCTCAACGACACGCCGGCGGCAGCGGCTGGGTCTTCACTGCCCGATGGGTTATTCAACGGTGTTTTATGTCAGCCGGATGACGCGGCAGCGGGCATTTGCAGTCGGGAATTGCTCTCGGTGAGTGACTCGCTGGTGATCATTAACTCCTTCAGTAACGCCAATAATTTCACACTCATGGCGATCAATACCGCATTACGAGAGCCCCTAGCACTGCAGGGTGGGGAAACCTACACCCTTTATGTTTCAGATTATTTTAACAACCCACCTCCCCCCGACTCCGCAATCACCTATGAAGGCAGCGGCCGGTGCGATGTGCTCACGCCTGCACCTACCATTGGGGACACAAGCCGCGCCGGCGCCTTTGCCGTGTCATTTGCGGTCAGTACGGCAGACGGGACGGAACCCACCGCAGACCCGGATCAGGTCTCAATTTTGCTGACGTTGCCGAGTGGCTCGCAAACCGTCAAAACCTATAGCTGCGACGTGGAGGAGCCGCCTGAGCCCGTTGGATTGCAGTGATCCGCAATTCTCCCCGCCTCCGCCTGAATGCGTTGGTGGCTGACAGTCAGGGAGGAACCCGTTGCGGCTCAGGCGCGGTCAAAAGCGCACCACAGGATTCTTCCGTGGCGAGAAAGTCATGGCCTCGAAAACAAAAAAACCCCAAACGCTAATGCGATCGGGGTTTTCTTTTTTAGAAGCCTGACGATGACCTACTCTCACATGGGGAAACCCCACACTACCATCGGCGATGCACCGTTTCACTGCTGAGTTCGGAATGGATCAGGTGGTTCCAGTACTCTATTGTCGCCAGGCAAACCGGTATGAATGGCAAATAGCACGCTAAGAACCATTCAAATAGGGCGATAAATCGAAGCTGAGCCTGTCGGAGTATCGTCCCGACACACACTATGACTTGATCACAACATGCTCTTCATTGCCTACCACGTGTTGCCACGTGCTTTGCGAATCGAGCCACCGCGTTTTCACGCGATGCCGAAAGTCTTCTGGGCGCAACGCCATCAACCAACGATGGGGCATTGCCACAAATAACTTGGATTATATGGTCAAGCCGCACGAGCAATTAGTACTGGTTAG
>JAYNYK010000071.1:0-11404 GCA_038102985.1 Halieaceae bacterium | reverse complement strand
GACTCTGCGTTTCTGCCAGCCGTTGACCACGATTGATGCTGCCATCATGCTGACCGCCCCTTAACCCATTGGCTCGGAACTTTCCCGTGACCCCACCAAAAGCAAATGCATCACAGACCGTCATCGTTGGCATGTCCGGCGGAGTTGACTCATCGGTTGCGGCGCTGTTGTTGCTCGAGGCGGGGTATCGCGTGGAGGGCCTCTTTATGAAGAATTGGGAGGAAGATGACGGTACCGAGTACTGCACGGCCCTTGCCGACCTCGCCGACGCTCAGGCCGTCGCAGATCAGCTAGGCATCAAGCTCCATAGCGCTAACTTTGCGGCTGAATACTGGGACGACGTGTTTGCGCACTTTCTCTCTGAGTATCGCGCTGGCAGAACCCCTAATCCCGACATTTTGTGCAATCGCGAAATCAAATTTCGCGCCTTCCTTGACTACGCCACGCAACTCGGTGCCGATCTCATTGCAACTGGTCATTACGTCAGAACCGATATGCAAAACGGCAAAACCCGACTTAAAAAGGGCCTGGATAGCAATAAAGATCAAAGCTATTTCTTGCATCAGGTAGATCACAACGCCCTCAAAAAAACGCTTTTTCCGGTGGGCAATGTCAATAAGCGAACGGTGCGCGAAAAAGCCAAAAACGCTGGTTTTAGCAACGCAAGAAAAAAAGACAGTACCGGCATCTGTTTTATCGGAGAAAGACGCTTTCGTGATTTTCTGAAGCAGTACATTCCCACACAGCCCGGCCCTATCATCACGGTAGATGGCAAGAATCTGGGTGAGCACGAGGGCTTGATGTACCACACCATAGGGCAACGACAGGGGCTGGGCATTGGAGGGCAAGCGGGACATGCAGAGGCACCATGGTATGTGGTCGGCAAAGAAATCGAGCAAAACGCCCTGATTGTTGCTCAGGGGGCGCAGCACCCAAGCCTTTTTCATCGGCGCTTGAAATGCAACGGTGTCCTGTGGGTTGGTGGCGTTCCGCCGGAAGCCCCCTACCGATGCCACGCCAAGATTCGTTATCGGCAGCCCGATCAAGCTTGCGTTATCGCCAGTGCGGGTAAGGCTTTGGAGGTAACGTTTGAAGAATCACAAAGAGCCATAACACCCGGACAGTCGGTGGTTTTTTATGACAGAGATGTTTGCCTGGGCGGCGGCATCATCGAGCGCGCCTTGTGAGTCAGCGTCCACTCAGAGAGCAACGCACGCTTGCTCTCGCGGGCGTCGCGCAGGCCGCTCGTATCGTTGATCTAGCGGCTAAAACCGGGAGCTGGCCAACCCCTTTCGCTGAATCCTCCATACACTCTCTTTTTTGCTTTGAACCCGATGCCGTGGACGCGGTGTTTGGGACTCCCCAAGGGATCCGGTTGGGCCTTGAGCAATTGGCCTCCTGCCTGCAACTCACACAAGATCAGGCGGCAGCCGACACGCTGCGATATACACTGGCAATGTTGCAGTTGGAGAAACGGTTTGCCCGAAGGGAAGACCTGCAGGCGATTGTGCACTCGAGACTCAAACATACGGCCTACAAGGCTGAAAACTTCTCACAAGATATTAATAGCTTAAGTGCAAATATTTCGGCGGTTTATCAGGACACGCTGAGTACGCTCCCCTACCGTATTAAGGTGACGGGGAGCGCTCAACACCTAAATAACCCCCGCGTCGCAGACGTCGTTCGCACGCTACTACTCTGCGGCGTCAGGGCCGCGTTTTTGTGGCGTCAACTGGGAGGATCGCGGTTTAATTTGATGCTGACCCGCGGTGCAACACGGGAAACCGCGGCGCGGCTAGCCCGGGACTTAGGCACGGTAGACTGCTAACCGCCCCATCAATTCTCGGGCGCAAGCGGGCCTCACACAGCGGTAGGGCCTAGGCCCATGTTAAACTAACGGTTTTATCGGGCTATTAACATGACGGATCATCGGCTCACTGCGCTTTCGCCGCTGGACGGGCGGTATTTCGAGAAACTGAACGCGCTCCGGCCCATCTTTACCGAATTCGGCTTAAACAAGCGTCGGGTTGCAGTGGAAATAGGTTGGCTAAAGCTACTGGCCGCCTGCCCTGGGATAGCGGAGGTCCCGCCCCTGAGTGCAGAGGCACAGCAACATCTCGACAGCATCGCAGGCAAGTTCAGTGCCGACCACGCCGCTCGCATCAAGGAGATCGAAGAAACTACCAACCATGATGTAAAGGCCGTTGAGTACTTTTTGAAAGAAGCGATCGCGGATGTCCCCGAACTGAGCGCGATTAGTGAATTTATTCACTTCGCATGCACCAGTGAGGATATTAATAACCTGTCGCATGCCCTCATGCTTCGTGACGGACAGGCGGTATTGGCTGAGGCGCTTGCCGCAGTGCAGGCGCGGTTAACGTCGCTGGCCCAGGACCACGCCCAACAGCCTATGCTGTCACGGACTCACGGACAGGCAGCCACGCCGACAACCCTTGGCAAGGAGCTCGCTAACGTTGTCGCGCGCTTGGCCCGGCAAAGAGAGGCCCTCGAGGGCATAACGCCGATGGGCAAAATGAATGGCGCCGTAGGCAACTACAATGCCCATTCCATCGCTTACCCCGATATTGATTGGCCCGCGCTCTCCCATGAATTTTTATCCTCAATGGGGTTAGTCTGGAATCCTTACACCACTCAGATCGAGCCACATGACTATATGGCTGAGTACTTTCACGGCCTCATGCGGGTCAACACCGTATTAATTGATTTTGCTCGCGACGTTTGGTCCTACATATCCATGGGATACTTCACCCAGAAGGTGGTCGCGGGCGAAGTCGGCTCCTCGACAATGCCGCACAAGGTCAATCCCATCGACTTCGAAAACGCTGAGGGCAACCTGGGGGTTTCTAATGCCCTGCTCTCCCACCTCGCCGAAAAGCTCCCCATCAGCCGGCTACAACGCGATCTGACCGATAGCACCGTCATAAGGAACGTTGGAGTCGCGATGGGCCATGCCTTGCTGGCACTGAGCTCACTCGAACGTGGAATTAACAAACTTGAGGTCGCACCGGAACCGATCAATGCTGACCTCGATACCAGCTGGGAGATTTTGGGTGAAGCAATACAAACCGTTATGCGCCGTCATGGGGTCCCAGAGCCTTACGAAAAGCTAAAGGCCCTCACGCGGGGTCAGCGTTTGACAGCCGATATCCTCCATCAATTCATCTCGAACCTCGAAATTCCCGAGACGGCTAAACAGCGTCTTCTTAGCCTCACTCCCGGAACCTACACGGGGTACGCACCCACTCTGGCACAGAATATTGCTCAAGGGACTCGCTGATCCCGGTTCTAGCGGAGCGACGGTTGCGCCATGAAACTGTCGATTTCTGAGTCACAATTTCTCTTAGAGTACTGGCAACAAAAACCGCTGTTACTCCCGCAAGCGCTGCCAAATTTTTCCTCGCCAATTTCAGCGGATGAACTGGCAGGCTTCGCAATGGAAGAAGACATCGAGAGTCGGCTGATCTCTCGCTGTGGCGGTCTCTGGAAACAGCAAGAGGGCCCATTTGCTGCTCAGGACTTCCGTCGAGACGATCAGTGGACGCTTCTGGTACAGGGTCTTGATCAATGGCACGAGGGTGTCGCCGCGCTACGCAGCCACGTCGCTTTTCTACCGCGATGGCGGTTCGATGACATCATGGTGAGTTACGCAAGTGATGGCGCGGGTGTAGGCCCACATTTCGACCGTTATGATGTATTTCTCCTGCAGGGCAGCGGATGCCGTGAGTGGCGTATCGGGACCCACTGCGGCCCAGAGACGCCCTTGATAGAGGCAAATGATCTCAGTCTTATCCCCGAATTCGAGCCCAGTGAAACATACGTATTGTCACCCGGGGATATACTCTATGTCCCGCCGGGTATCGCCCACTGGGGTATTGCCAAGGGCGAGTCACTAACATTCTCTCTGGGATTCAGGGCGCCTGCTATTGCAGACCTGTTGGCAAGATTAACCGATAACCTTCTTGAGCAACTCGATTCGACGTCCCTTCTGGAAGACGCTCCCGGTCTGCCCGCTGGGCGCCCCGGGGAAATTAGTAAAGAACACATCCGCAACGCCAGAGACGCCATCGCCAATGCGTGGGACGCGCTGGATGACAACCGTTGGCTCGGACAAGTCGTTACTGGTGATGTGAGATTAGACGGCCACGAACAGTTTGACTCGCCGTCGGTGCCGATGGGTCCATTGTTACGACTGTCCCACCACGTCCGAATCGCCTGGACGGAGCGCGAGCAACACCTCGATGTGTTTATCAATGGTGATACCTTCGTGGTTCCCGCAACTGCGATGCAGAATCTCATGGCGCTTTGCCGCGGGGAGTCGCTGCAACGGCATGACCTCTGCCGTCACGATGAGGCGCTTTATGACGCCCTCGTGATGATGAGCGCTCTGGAAGATGATGAGACTTGAACGTGAGATCTGCTGGACACCCCAGGGCTTTACTCGTTTGCGGTGCACCCATCGCACGTCATCGCGGCGGGTCTGCACCGACTTCCGGAGTTAACACCGCACCCAGATGGCTGATCACATCGCTCGCCGTCAGACCAATGCCATTCCTCCGCCAGGCCAGATCACCCGCCGCCGCGTGGGCTATCGTGCCACCCAATGCGGCTACATGAGGCTCATTCCCTTGACCGAGCAAAGCGCCAACAAGGCCCGCCAGAACATCGCCCATACCCCCCGTGGCCATCCCAGGATTACCGGCCGAACAGATATCTGCGCGGCAGCTCTCGTCGTCAGACACAACAATACTCCCCGCCCCCTTTAAAATAACGGTTCCCCTGTACTGCCTAGCGAGGCTGTGTGCCCAGTGAATCCGGTCTGTCTCAATATCGATAACGCGGACTTTAGCGAGGCGCGCTGCCTCACCCGGATGCGGTGTTAATACGCTGCCTTCGGTAATCTGAGGAAGTCCCCCATCGCTAGCCAAGAGATTCAGCGCATCAGCATCCACAACCAACGGCTTTTTGCTGTCTAGTGCAAGTCTCAGACAGGCTATAGACCAACTGTCATCACCCAACCCAGGCCCAATAACCACCACCGACGCCCGATTAAGCAGCGGGGACAGGCACTCAGGCTGCTCAATATCGCAGGTCATGAGCTCAGGATGACGTGATATCACCGCGGATAAATGCATCGGCCGCGTAGCCAGGGTGACCAATCCCGCCCCCGCGCGCAACGCTGCCGCCG
Source organism: Halieaceae bacterium (assembly GCA_038102985.1). Classification (GTDB taxonomy): domain Bacteria; phylum Pseudomonadota; class Gammaproteobacteria; order Pseudomonadales; family Halieaceae; genus Luminiphilus. The sequence goes on along the minus strand of JAYNYK010000071.1, from coordinate 6,198 downwards.
CAGCCAAGATTGACGCGCCTCCCATACCGACGTTGCCGCCAACGACCAGAACGTGGCCAAACGCCCCCTTGTGCGCCGTTGGGGGGCGACGTCTCATCAGCGGCTGCGGCAGCGTGGTTGCCCAACTCTGCGCGACTGACGGAGCGTCTGCGACCGCAGATTGAGGGGTTCCCAATGAATCCAAAAAGAGATCACCGGTGACGTCTCGTCCTCGTCCCGTGACGAGTCCGGGCTTCATCGCGATAAATGTGATGGTGGAAGTCGCCTCAACGACTGCTGATGGGGCTGCTCCAGTATCTCCATTCAAACCGCTGGGCACATCGAGGGAGAGGACGGGCGCAGCGTCTGCGTTGATCGACTCAACCACTCGTTCAAATCGCGGGCGACGAGAGCCTTTGAAACCAATCCCAACCAGCGCGTCGATTATCAGGTCGTACTTACCCCCCGGTTGCGCGAACTCAGGCCAATCATCGCTATTGCGCACCTCTCCAGGCGCCAGTTCGCACCAGGTGTCATAAGCAAGCCTTGCCACCCCCGAGATCTTTTCGGACCTCCCCAGCAGAAATACATCACAGGACAGGCCCCGCTCCCGCAACAGCGTTGCGACAACCCACCCATCACCACCATTGTTTCCGGTACCGCAAAAAACGGCGAAGCGTGTCGCCATTGGCCATTGCTTGAGGAGATGATTGACCGCAGCAGTGCCGGCCCGCTGCATCAAATCGAGCTCGGTAATACCTTGTGCAGCGGCGGAGCATCTGTCCAAATCACGCATCGCCGCCGCATCAAAACAGGGGCCCGTAAAGTATCGCAACGGCTGCGGGCTCAATGCTCCCCCTGGAGGCACACGAGGCGGGTTGCTCATTACACCCATCGGCCCCATAGGGACACTGTGGTCATTGACATCACTGCCGTGCGAGGGCCAAAACGGCTTGTGCGGCGGCCAAGGGGGTTTGCTGTGCTGCGTTCACCGCTGCTTCTATCTCAGGCAGCGCGGCCTTCACGTCGGGGTGCTGGGATACTGAAGCGCGAAGCAGTTCATCAACCAACTGCCGCATCCACGCCAGATTTTGATCCGCTCTGGCCTGCTCGAAACGACCGTCGTTTTTTGCTGCGGCAGCGTATTCCTGAATGGTCTCCCAAACGGCGGATATGCCATCGCCATGCAATGCCGAACAAGTCATCACCCGAGGCTCCCACGTTGACCCGTGATTGAGCAGCGACATTGCGCCTCGATAGTGCTGTTGAGTTGTTCTCGCCAGCGGCTCACTCGCGCCATCTGCTTTGTTGACTACGATGGCATCAGCTAACTCTAAAATACCTTTCTTGATGCCTTGTAGTTCGTCGCCGCCACCAGGGAGCATCAATAACAGAAAGAAGTCCACCATGCCCGCCACCTGATGCTCAGACTGACCCACACCCACAGTTTCGACAAGAATGACGTCGAAACCTGCAGCCTCACAAAGCAATAGCGACTCTCGGGTTTTGAACGCAACCCCACCCAGAGCCTGCCCTGCGGGCGACGGTCGAATGAACGCCTCTTCCAATCGCGACAAGGCCTCCATGCGAGTCTTATCACCAAGAATGGACCCCCCCGCGACCGGTGAACTCGGATCGACCGCGAGCACGGCTAACCGATGCCCGACCCCAATGACATGTTGACCGAAGGCTTCAATAAACGTGGATTTACCGACGCCGGGCACGCCAGTAACGCCGATGCGAACGCTTTTGCCCGTGTGGGGTAATAGCTCACCCAGCAGTGTCTGAGCAGTCTCCCGATCTTCCTCTCGCTGACTTTCAACGAGCGTAATTGCTTTGGCTAACGCGCGTCGATCGCCAGCAAGAATGCCCTCAGCTGTTGGCGTTGATGGCATCAAGGACTTTTCGCGCGGCATCTGGGATGGGAGTGCCAGGGCCAAAGATCAAGGCAACCCCTCGCTCCTCAAGAAAAGCGTAATCCTGCTGAGGAATAACGCCACCCGCGATGACGATGATGTCATCCGCTCCCTCAGCCTTAAGTGCTTCAATTAATTGCGGCACCAGCGTCTTGTGCCCAGCCGCAAGTGACGATGCACCCACAACATGGACATCATTTTCTACTGCCTGCCTAGCCACTTCCTCAGGCGTCGAAAACATGGGCGACAAATCAACATCAAAACCGACATCGGCGAAAGCGGTGGCAACCACTTTTGCGCCACGGTCATGCCCGTCCTGCCCCATTTTGGCGACCAGCATTCGCGGTCGCCGGCCGTGCCGCTGGACAAAAGCGTCAATATCCATCGAGATACTCTCCCAGTTGGCATCCTCGGCATAGGCTGCGCCGTAAACCCCTGATACGGTTTGTGCATGGGCCACAAAGCGACCATACACCGCCTCAAGCGCGTCAGATATTTCGCCTATCGTTGCTCGGGATCGCGTGGCATTGATGGCCAGCTCGAGCAAATTACCATTACCCGATTCCGCGGCATCCGTTAGCGCTTGCAGCGCTTGTGCCACACACTCGTCGTCCCGAGAAGCGCGAATATCAGCTAGCCGGGCTACCTGCGATTCGCGCACCTGCTCGTTATCGATCTCTAGAATATCGACCGCATCCTGCTCATCGATCTGAAACTTATTGACGCCCACAATCACGTCTTCTCCACGATCAATGCGCGCCTGCTTCTTCGCCGCAGCCTCCTCAATTCGTAGCTTTGGCAGGCCACTTTCAATGGCCATGGCCATACCCCCAAGCTCATCTATTTCGCGGATTAATTCACGGGCTTTTTCTGCCATATCATGGGTAAGCTGCTCCATCATGTAGGATCCCCCCCACGGATCCACCACCTGACCTATTCCCGTTTCCTCCTGCAAAATGAGCTGCGTGTTGCGAGCAATGCGCGCAGCAAAATCAGAGGGGAGCGCAATTGCCTCATCTAGCGCATTGGTATGCAAGGACTGCGTGCCGCCAAAAACGGCAGCCATTGCCTCGATAGTCGTCCTTACAATGTTGTTGTAGGGGTCCTGCTCAGTAAGGGACCAACCAGAGGTCTGGCAGTGCGTGCGGAGCATCCCGCTTTTGGGATTTTTCGGACTGAAGGTCGCGACGATTTCGGACCACAGCAACCTCGCCGCGCGCATTTTGGCAATCTCCATGTAGAAGTTCATGCCAATCCCCCAGAAAAAGCTAAGCCGGGGGGCGAAATCATCTATCTCTAGGCCAGCTGCAATCGCGGTTTGTATGTATTCCTTGCCGTCGGCGAGCGTATAGGCGAGCTCCAGAGCCGCATTAGCCCCCGCCTCCTGCATGTGGTAACCGGAAATCGAAATCGTATTGAATTTGGGCAGATTTGCCGAGCAGTAGGCGATAATATCCCCAATAATGCGCATGCTCGGCGCGGGCGGATAAATATAGGTATTGCGCACCATAAATTCTTTGAGGATATCATTTTGGATGGTTCCGGAGAGTGCCGCTTGGGATACCCCCTGCTCCTCAGCCGCCACAATATAGCCAGCTAGCACGGGCAGCACTGCGCCATTCATCGTCATAGAGACCGATACCTGATCAAGAGGAATGCCATCGAAGAGCACCTTCATATCTTCGACCGAATCGACCGCCACCCCCGCTTTGCCTACGTCACCAGAGACCCGTGGATGATCTGAGTCGTAGCCCCGGTGTGTTGCCAAGTCGAAGGCAACGGAGATGCCCTGGCCTCCCGCGGCCAGCGACTTGCGGTAAAAGGCATTAGACGCCTCAGCAGTAGAGAAGCCCGCGTACTGACGAATGGTCCAACGACGCCCTGCATACATCGTTGCCTGCGGCCCCCGTATGTAAGGAGACATACCGGGCAAAGTATTTGTGTAGGGTAGCTCGGCCAGATCCTCTGCGGTATACAGGGTCTTGAGCGGAATCCCCTCCGGGGTATGCCATACAAAGTCTTCCGGGCTCAGCCCTTTACTCTGCTTTTCAACCAACGCACCCCAAGCGGCGAGTGTGGATGAGTCAGGGTCATAAATGCTCATGAATGTGTCTCCGCTGGTTGAGACAGTTCGATCAGTACCCCGTCACAACTCCTGGGATGTATAAAGATCACCCGCGAACCATGGGCGCCGGGCGTGGGTGCATCGCCAATAAACTGGTAGCCCTTCTCCCGCAGTCGCGCCACATCTGCATCAATATCGTCGCTGCGAAAGCAAAGATGGTGCAAGCCGCCCCCTCTTTTTTCCAGATAGGTCGCTATGGGCCCACCGCCATCCAATGGATGCACCAGCTCTATGTGTGTTTCCGGCAAGCTGAAGAACGCCGTTGTTGTTTGGGCGGCCTCAACGATTTCGTTACCATCGTATTGCAAGCCAAAATCCTCAAAAAATCGTCTTACGGCTGCCTCTAGATCGGGAACGGCGATGGCAATGTGGTCTAGTGCGGTAATCATTCTGATGATCCCTGAAAATCGGTTGAAATGAAGCGCTTCACAAGCTCAACAGTGTGGGTCGTTCGCGCTGCCGCTAGTTCAGCATCCGATAGGACTTCGACCACTTCATCAGGCGTTACTTTAAACAGTGGCTGACCCTTTGCGATGATCGCACCATCGCCCTCAATCAGAACTTCGTCTACCGTACCGGCAAATGGCGCAACCACTTTGTTGAACATCTTCATCACCTCTACGATGTAGAGGGGGTCCCCCGCATTGAAGTGCTGACCTGCCTCCACGTAAAGGGGCGCCTCGGGGGATTCTCGACCATAAAACATGCCACCACTGGCCGCGACGATTTCGTCAGATTTAGCGAGAGGCGGAGGCGCGAGACACTTCGCCATAGCAGTTTGGTGATCGCGGTTCAGCAGACGCTCCGGAAAACCAATGGTCATATCAGAATTGACTGTCAGATCGAAGAACCCGGTAAATCTGGCGATCGAGGGCAAGAGCTCCAAAATATCCACCCCCGCCTGGAACCCCAGATGCGCTGCCTGAATCGCCTCCCACTCCGCTTGCTGGGTCCCCTCCGGTGGTTCGCCCGATAGGAACTGACTCAGGTCATCCCATTGTTCGGGTCCGTATCGCCGGGTAATCTCTGCGTAAAAATCTTCTGCGTCACTCAGGATCTTTTGATCGTGGTCCCAAATCACATTCGCGGCCGGCAACTGCTCGTTCCAATCCAACCGCAGGAAATGATACGTGTCGGCTAGTACCTCTATGGGATTTTCAGCCCACTCGAAGCCCTCGGTTTCGAAGCGAAATGCCTTTCGATTGAGGCTCAACCAGCCAGATAGCAAATGAGGGGACATGAGTAGCAGCTTCAGGGGCCGAGTGAACAAGCTCTCTTTGGCGGCGAGTGCCTCAGTTAGCGCTGGCTCAAGGTCAGCGCGCCCAGCGCTCTGTGCCTCGCAAACAAGCCGCCACGCCGTATCTACATCGACGCGGCCCGCTTCCTGAGCCAGCTCACCCACTGCGGTTAGATACGGCACGACAAACTGCGTGGTTGGCCGCGCATTAACCGTGCGACCCAAAAACCAATGCACCAACCCGTAGTGGAAGGCCAGATTGGTATGCAGGTCCTTACCCCTTAAGCGCGCCGCCCGCAGTACCTCAGCCATGTGCTCGTAGGCAGCCTCGCGGCTGTCTCCCACAGTCAGGAGCAGTGCAATATTGGAATCATATGCCCCGGCCAAGGTGTAGTTCATAAAGACGTCGGTATCCGGATTGTGCAGACTGATACCTTGGTCGTCTCTTATTTCACCCTCAATAGGGTCTGACCAAAATTCAACCACGCCACCGGCGCTGGGCTGCAAGGCGTCATTGGTCGCGTTCAGACGGGCCTCAAGACTATCGGGCAATCGTGGAATACGCTCTGGTTTAGGCAGCTTAGGTCCGTGTGCCGCCAGCAATACCATTGCCTCTACCAGCGATTCCACGATAAAACTCTCGCTGGTGTTTTCCGGGTTGCTAAACCGAAGCGCGTAGCACAGTTCAGAGACCCGGTGCTCAACCTGTATACGCGTATTCATCTCCATAAAAAAGTGCTGATCTCGATCAACAATGCATTCAAAGGTCGACACAGAATCAAGCCCGACTGCCTCGCCAAACCGGGTCGCCTCCGCTTCCATGGCGTCGAGCGTTTTGATGTCCTGAGCAAGCACATCCGCGGCCACGCCCTCACCAACCGAGCGGGCTCTCGTCTCGGCACCCTCGAGTGATTCTCGGGTCACCGAGACCTCGAGAAGTT
>JAYNYK010000070.1:0-11416 GCA_038102985.1 Halieaceae bacterium | reverse complement strand
ACGACCGGACATTGAGCGGCCCTTTAAAGTCTCGTTGTACCCTCTCACGCCGCTTGTATTTCTGATCATCACTGGCTGGACGCTGACTTATGTGGTGATACAGCGGCCGATCGAGGCGCTGATCTCTGTAGCCGTTGTGGTGAGCGGCGGCGCCTTCTACCTCATAGTGCGCCCTCAGGCGCCGTCAACGCCATAGCAGGAGCCCGAATGGAGCACGCTTTGGCCAGCGTTGCATTTTCGCAACGCAAAAATTCATAAAAGCTTCGCAGAAACGTTGCCTCATCGCTTTTTCTTTTTGTTAGTGTCGAGCAACCGGAGTACCCCAGACTTCAGGGGATCCGAGTCAATTCAAACCACCTGGGGAACAACAATGAAGACTTCAATACCCGCATGGCTTGGATCCATGCTTCTGGCAATTTTCATCAGCTCCGTCGCATCGGCGGATGATCACATGCTTAACGGCATCGATGTGCAACAGCCTTTCAACGTTCAGGCAAACTTATGCAAGCTGAACCCAGGCGTAACGCTGGACGACTACCATGCCTTGGTAGAGGACTACTTTGACTGGGCAGAGAATAATTCCGTGGACCCGGTCTTTGTCCGACAATTCCCGCTGTTCTCTCATCAAAACCTTCGCAATCCGTGGCCGTATGACTTCGTAGAGCTTCTGGGAAGTGACTACGAGCGTTGGGGTAAGTCTTGGGATCTCTGGCTCACCTCTGAAGATGGCATGGCGCTTAATAAACGGTGGCAATCACTTGCGATGTGCCATGTAAAGCAAGCGCATGGGCAGATGCTTTATACCGATACCGAGGCGATGGAAAGCGACGACGAACGCTATGTCGCTTGGAATTGGTGCACACCAAAAGTCGGGTTTGAGCAACTGTCACAAAAGCACGCCGAGTACGTGGCCCAGATCAGCGAAGATCCAAATGGCATGATTGGTTGGGGTGTGATGTTTCCGCACACGGGGGGCGCTGATCTACCTGGCGACTTCGCTCACCTCGCCATATACCCCGATGTGGAGTCCTTTATGAAGAGGCGCAGCATGGAAGCCAACGGTGGCTGGCGAGGCCTACGCGAGTACTACCAGAACTACGCCGACTGTACCGGAGAGCAACTTAATATCGAAACAGTGCTTCACCGCCCTTAAACCGGCTTGCCTCAAACTAAGAGCGGTGAGACGCAAAGCTGCTTACTGTTTGGCATCAGAAACAGCCACACAAACTAAACGACAGGAGAACTATCGTGAGAAATATAGCCTTCATCGCTGCCATGTGTATGGCTGCCTCAACGGTGACGTTCGCTGACAACCATGCTGGCGACATGCCTCAATGGGGTGCCGGTGCGCCGCTAGAGATTTACGGCTGTAAGTTCAAAGACGGTGTTGATGGATACGAACAATCGCAAAAATTCGCTAAGAGCTGGAACGAATGGGCCGATGCCAATGACGCCTTCGGGTCCCACGTGGCGCAGCTCATGTGGGCAGAGTTTTCTGACGGTGAGTATCCCAGCGAGTTCACTTGGTTAGGCTACTGGGACAGTTATGATTCAGCTGGAAAAGATATGGATATCCGCGCGAGGGATGGGGCTGAAATGTATGCCGAGGCAAACAAGTTCATCGAACAATGCTCGCACAGCGACTGGGGTGCTTGGGTTTTATTGCAGGCTGGCGACTTCACCAACGACAATCATCTGACTGAGTTTTCCGACTGCGTTTATAAAACCGGTAAAGGAGACGACGACCTTCTCATTGCAAATGAAGCATACGCAAAGGTCCTGGCTGACCGGGGGTTTACGGGCGAATCCATGGGCATGGCACAGCTGTGGCCCAGGGCCGGGTCGCCAGCCGGCATTGGTAATGCACCCAGCTTCAAGTGGGTAGTGGGGCACGCGAACTTTGCTGCATATTCTAACTTCACGAACGAGCTGTGGAACGAGGGGCTGATTATAGATTTCAATAACATCTACGGAGAAATTGTCGAGTGTGATTCAAATCGCGTTTATCAATCTCAGGTGGTTCGATCACCCCAGAACTGATTTACGTCCAGTTACAACTAGGTTTGTGTAGATTGATCACCGACCTCAGTATTAAAGGGCTGATCGAGCCACATTTCTGTCAGTCTGATATGGCAGGCTTGGGCGAGATCGACCGATGATGCGCCGCAAGGGCCACATGATTTCATGTGGCCCTTGCTCCTTGAAATTTTGCAAGCTTTCAAAGCGCACCCAAAAATCCAAGCACGAACAGGAATATCCCCGCTGCACCGACTAGTACCAGATACCTGATCGACCACTGCTCATCAAAGCCCTCGGCCCGCAGGAACGCCGGTGTCCATACCGCATCACTGCGCAAGGACCCCGTGACAGCCCGGCCGCCAACCGCCAGTCCGACGACAACAGCCACCAGAAAACCGCTGACATTCCACCACAGCCACGACACCCCGGGGGCGACTAACCACAGCCCGGCGTTACTCATAAAGCCTACCGCGAAACCAACCCGCACCCCCAAACCAGTTGCGCGCTTGGTAAGCAAGCCCATAACAAATACTGCCAGCAACGGCCCGTTGATCAGGGAGCCCAGTTTATTCACTGCAACCAAGACCGTACTCGCGATGTCATCTACCCAGAATGCCAATACGATCGCCAGTAGCCCCCAGAAGGCCGTCAAGCCCTTGCTCCAGCGAATCTCAGCGCGCTCTGAATCCATTGATACCCAACCACAACGCTTAACAAAGTCCTCCATGGTGACGGCAGAAAGACTGTTTATCACTGAATCCAATGAGGACATTGCGGCCGCCATAACGCCAACGATGGCCACACCCCTCAGCCCATCAGGCAATTCCAATAAAAAAAGCAGTGGCAGGGCCATATTAAAGTTCGGTGCGCCGTTGCTTTCAGGAAGCGCCGGTAAAAAATCCGGATGCGCAATGGCGTAGACAGCAATACCGACTCCGATCAAACAATAGAGCAATACCAATGGGAACCGCAGCAGGCCATTGAGCAGCAGAATAATTTGCCCGTCCCGCTGATTTGCCGCACAAAGCTGTCGTTGGACCTGACTTTGATCGCAACCGTAGTAGGAAACATACAGAAAGAATCCACCAATGAGCATGGGCCAGAAAGCAAAGTCCTGCCCATCACCGAGGCCATGGTGTGCAAAGTCCAATGCCACCAATCGCTCGTCAGCCATTGCCGCCAGCATGGCAGACATTCCGCCAGCATCAGCCGCCAGAACCCAGAGCAGATAACACAGAACACCCACGAGCAGGCCCATTTGCATCACGTCACTCCAGATCACTGCCCGAATACCGCCCAACACGTCATAGAGCACAGTGAAGACGCCGAACAACAGCACCGAGAGCAAAAACCCCACCCCGGTAATGAGATCAATCATCGCCGAAACGCCATAGATGGTAATCGCAGCGGCCAGCAACCTGAGCACTTGAAACATCGCACTGAGCAAGAGCCGTGTGCTCAAATCAAAACGCGTCTCCAGATATTCATAAACCGAGATCAACTGCAGACGCTGGAAAACCGGAATCACAAAAATCATAGCGAAGATCATCGCCAACGGGACGGCCAGTTCGTACTGCAGCCACACTAGCCCTCCGCCCGCTGCGAAGGCGACAAAGGCAGGAGCACCGAGGATACTGTTAGTGGAGCACTGGGTAGCAAGCACTGACAGTGCAATGCTGAGAGGGCGCTCGCTGCGACCCGCCACAAAGTAATCAGCACCTGTCTCCTGCCGTCGTGACAGGATCATGCCAAGGGATAGCAGCAAAGCGAGGTAAGCCCCGATTACCCACCAATCTCCGACTGCCAGCACGCTGCTATCCTCGTCTTGGGCCCCGTCTTCCGACGCTTCTGGAGCTTCGCCTATGAGGCTCAGAGGCCTCCGTTACCGATTGCCGACGGGGCGGTGGACCGGAGCAGGTTAGAAGGCGAAATCGCCCTCCACGGTTGTCAGCCCCAGCGCGTCCCAGTCGAGCATTCCCCCACGATAGTAGTGGATTTTCTCAGCAGGAAAGCCGTCGCGAATCATCGCGCGCATCGCTGTAGGACTCTGAGGGCAGACGGGACCATTGCAGAACCCGACGACACTGGATGCGTTACTGCAATCCCAACCCGCGTCACGCTTTTTACATCCCAACTCGTCCATCCGCATGGCGACCTCGGTGTAGGGTATGTTGACTGACCCTGGAATCGTGGCATCAAGGAACCACTCCTCTGTGCGCATGTCGACCAAAATAATATTCGGGTCTCCGATGGCGCTGAGCACTTCGATTTCCGTCACGGGCACAATGCCGGGCTCAGGCACCAATGGCTGCAACCAGCCTTTATTTTTGGCGCAGGGCGTCATCTGCCGAGTAATGGTAACGCTCTCTCCCGAGGGCAAGGTGGTCACAAAACTCGTGTCCTCACCGATAATCCGTAAATCCTCTGCTGTCGCCGATTGCGCTAGAGCGATAAGAAAGAGCCCACACAAAAGGCCCGCATTTTTGAATAGGGTGATCATAGATTCACCTCCTTTATTATCTTTATGATTGGCGCACCAAGACTATACCACTCGCGCTCAACAGCTCCTTGAGCGTAGCGGCAAGCGATGGCCACTACTGCGGCATCACCTGCGAAGCCACGTTAAGCAACTTGATCTTGCCATCCTCGAGCAATACGTCGATCGTCTCGTAAGCGTTGCGCACCTCGCCATCTAAGGTGGTCGTAGTAACAACATTACCAGTCGCCAGCCACTCCTCCATGACGCCATCACTGTTCTCGCCATCATTGGCAATCACCCACGACACCCGCCATTGCGGCTTTTCGCTGGCCACCCACTTCTGCAAAAACGCGGTATGCGCCTCTGATCCGTCAACCACCTCGCCGTGGGCCGCGATGCCGCGAAAATCAGCGGTATTCATGGCAGCAATCGCCGCAAAGTCGCGGTCGTTGTGAGCCTGAATATAATCGAGCCAAATCTGCACATTGGCGCTGTCCCCCGCTATCAGCGGCTTTGCAGAACCGTCTTCAAAATACTGGGTACCGATACGGCCTGCACTGACTGCTTGCGACATCATGAACCCTGCATCATCGAAGACCTGAAATTCCGCGTATTTTCCGTCTTCGATCACCACTTTGTGAATCGAGTCGCTTACCTCGCCCCCAGTCGTCATTTTGGTTTCAATAAACACCACATTGCCCACGGCATGGAAGGCGACGGGCTCAACCTTGAAGTCTGGCCAAAGCTCGCCGATGGGCGCGAACACTTTTTCGATTACCGCCTCGGCTCCCACATAGTTACCGCCGTAGGGAAACCCTTTGGGGATCGCCCACTTCACACCGGGCCCCTGAGTTTGTGCCCATGCATCCATATCGCCCAATGAAAACGCGTCGTAACCCGCTTTTGCTGCCGCTATGGTGGCGTCACTCTCATGCGAATCCCCCTGACATGCAGCGACTGCAATCAAAATAACCGCGGCGCTCAGTATTTTTTTTAACATATTCGCTCCCCTTCTCTTGGCTACCGGGTATACACCCGCCTTTTTGCTTAATGCCGCCATCATCCCCGACCAACCAGCTAGGCTAGGGCTGTGTCAGCACGCACTCGTCTGTAATGAGCTCCGAGTAGTCGACCTCAAACGACAGAGGCCACCACATATGTCGATCGATGTTCCGTTGGTGATACGTACCGGACTCTCTCGCCACGCACTTAGGAAAATATGGGGGCTCATTTAGGCCCAGCACTTGCATCGACGCAACGCTCTGCTGGGTTGGTGTTGCGGCACAGCCCAGCAGGTCCAAGGCCACCAACAGCGTCACGGCTATTGGCAGTCTCATGTTTCCGTGACTCCCGTAAAGTTCAGTTCAATGACGTTTCCTGCTGGATCGCTCACCTTAAGCTGGGTGATCGTCGAGTCCCCATGATTCAGACGACGTTTGGAATACTCAATCCCCAGCCTCTCGAGCTTTTCTAGCATGCCCTCGAGATCGTTGCAGGAAAACGCCACGTGATCGAGGTACCCCGGCGGTAATCTGTCCACGTCGGGCGCAGCCGCCCACTCCGTCAGGTGCACGATGGGTTGCCCAGATAAGTAAAGCCAGTAGCCGCGGGAGTTCACTGCCGGTCGCTCACCCACCGTGAGACCCAACACGTGTAGATAAAAATCCCGCAGCGTATCCAACAGCGGGGCCGGCGCGCGGATATTAAAATGGTCGAATGCGAGAGCGCTCAAGGTATCGGCCCTGCGCTTGTGATCAGCGCACGCATCCTGTCAACGCCCCAGCGCATCCCACCACTCAAGGCTGCGGGTCTTAGCCACGCGCCCTCAATTTTACTCTGCCGAATTTTCTCGTACCTGCGTAGAGGAGTAGAGATCGTGGATTTCGCAGGTGGTGATCTCCAGGAATTTTGCGAACAACGCGCTGCCTTCTTCGCCGTTAAAAAAATCGTCCAGGCCCGATCCCATTTTGGTGTACGTGGGCCACGCTCCCACCCACAGAAAATCCAGCGTCGTCATATTACTCTTAAACATCGGGGTCATGACCCAAGCGTTGTAACCGTCGTCTGGCAATCCGTCGACAACTTCATTCCACTCAGCGGTCCACGACATCAGGTCACTCATCCCTTTGCCTTCATTAAATTTGCAGCCCCAAAACTCCACGGGGTTCGCCGCGAGGCTGCATTGGGACCATAATGCCAAGCCGACTATAGCCATGCTGCCTTTCAATATTTTCATAACGGTTCTCCTTATCAACGCGTTTCACTTCTTTTCTCTTTTGGACAGTATCCAGCAATAAATTTTTGCCGCGGACTCGCTAAACCTCTCCTAAAGCACTGTACCCACATTGCCCTGAATTGCGATTGCTCGCCACGTTTAATTCTGGGCGCGCTGGCCAACCTCAGGCAGGTCTCTGCGCTTTTCCCCGCTGGCAAGCTATTAGAAGCGATGATGCAGGCTAAATTGCAGTTGCCCTTTGTTGTACAGATCGGAGTGCTGCTGCATGTAACCCAACTGCAATTGGGTTTGATTGGACAAAGCGTATCCGAGGCCGCCGTAGAGCCGATTTCGATCGTAGTAGTCGACTTCCCTGCCATTGCCAATATCGCGCTGACCATTCACAAACACCTCGTCGTATAACGACAGATACCAAGTCCCCGCCGCGACCGCAAACGAATTTAGCGGGATAGTCACAAAGAGCGCATAACGAAATCGAGTTCTAAAGTCCTGGCCGTCGACCCATCGCTGCTCGAATCTGAAGCGGTGTCGCAGGCGCACCCTCTGACCGAGTGACTGCGGCACAAGCGCTTCCTGATACACTCGATTTTCCGACTTGGTCGCTCGCGAGGGCCCGAACTCCCCAGAAGTGATGTTGGCAACGCCGAAAGTTAACAGCGTGTCAGATGCCTCCGGTGAAAAAGTGATGCCGCCCCGGAGCAATAGTTGCTCCAAATCCCCGCCCTGGTCCCAACTGCGATACTGAATATCACCTTGGAAACCCCAGTGACTATCAGCCCATTGCTTGCCAAAGAAAGTCATATACCAAGCCCCCAACTCATCGTCGTCGATGGTGCTTGCCAGGGATCCCTGCGACATTAACCCCAGGATCAGAAACGCAATAACTAGCCCCAAGCCTGCTTCGAAAAAACCGCTCACCACATCTCCTTGTTTAATGCGTTGATTGTAGCGCCACAACTTACTGGCTTTAGGGGTGAATCAGGGACTCGCGAGATCTATTTTATTGATAGCTTTTTCCTATCGGGCCGTTATGGCCTGATTTTCACCGGCGCAGCCACGTGACATCAAAATGGATGCGAGCCTCAAGCCTTTGACGGCTAGCCACCGGTTGCTGATCCAAAAACGACTGCCAGTAGTACCAAGTGCTCACCCGCCCTCTGGCTTTTACGCTAATGATCTTCGGCTTCAGCGCTTATTTGCCCCTTGCGACACAATCGCGGCCGTCCGCGCGACGGGAAGAAAAGGAGGGTCGCTCTTTGCAACTGACTGCAGAGCCTGCGCAAGCGCAACGTGATAAGGCCCGCATTTTCGACATTGAGCACGAGAGAAAGCTGAGAGCCTTGCATGCATTGGTGGAAAATGGCGCCACACTGAGTGAAGCCGCTCGCCTGATCGGTATCTCTCGCATCTGCGCCCATCGGTGGAACGACTACGGTCGACGCTGAATTCACCGCGCTTGTCGGTGGAATGATTCCGGAAGGTGCTGAAGTCGCCGTTCCTGACGTTTGGACGTCCGCTAATAATTCAGATAAAGGCCTAGATGCCGGTGATATTGGGATAGGGGAAGTTGCTTAGCATTAACTCGACTTTATCAAATAGCTCACCCACCCCCAGGCTGGCCCACAACATAAAAAAACCGAGGATATATTTTGCGGTTACCGTAACCTTGGCACCCAATGCTTTCTGCACCGCGTTTATCAAGGGCAAGTAATAAATCAAGGACGCCGAGAAAATCAGCACCCCAAAAAAAGGGTCGTTACCCCAGAATATGTTGACGAAGCCGATCACAGAAAAAGTAAGGCCCGCCGTCACACCAAGCACCATTGAAGCGTAAGGGGCGAACGCCCTCTTCATCTCTGCCCTCCTAATCACAATTGCGAACCCCACCCCAGGGTGGCCAATTGCCCTTGACGACCTGACCCGTTAATCGGCAAAGATCGTATCGTAGCCAACGCTCTCTGCCGCTAGCATTATTTGAGGGCCCTATTGTTATGGCCATCGCAACCAGATGCCAAGCGCGTCGCCAGCAATATTGCCTTGCAACTCTTTTCCAACCCGCTGCATTGGCAAAGAGAAGACACCGGATCAGATTAGTCATCTGCGGCTCGCCGCTGGTGACGCCAGGGCAACATTCTGACGCTACCTGACCAAAAATATATCAGCAGGGTAAGCGGTAGCCAGGGCGAGGCAATAATCGCTGTGGAAACCCAGCGGGAGTCGGACAGGTCGTGAAAAAAAGAGCGATAACCGAGTCGATTCAGCATTTCACGCTCTGACAGGTTGGCATAGATAAAACCCATGCCCCTCCCTTCTTGTATCCAGGTCGTAACACACCCTGAACCCGCTATACGACACTTTTCCGGATCAAATACCTCGACCCGCATCCCTGCTTCATGAAAACGCGCTGGACTCTCTTGATAGGCATTCATCATTTCTTGGTACCCGTCATCAGCCGCCAGCTGATCACAGGTCCATTTGCCGAAAGTTGGCCTGTGTTGCTGCGCCTCCAATTGGTAACCCACCGCCATTGATGCCAGCGGGATCACACCCAGGAGCAGAGACAGCAATGCCATCCAGCTGAGTGAAAACAGCAGTCGTTCTTTCATCTTCCCATAGCTTCTGAACCTTCAGACCTGAGGGAATGTTATCAGGGGGACGCGGCCTACTTGCAAATGATCACTCTTACAAATATTCACTGCCCTGCGTTTATTTCGGGGTGAGCCAGAGCCGCGGCGTGGGGAGCGTCTTCTAGGGGGAGCGCTGCTCCCATCTGTGTCTTTTTCCCTCACGCCGCAATACCACTCTGCGCCTCGATCAAACTGCGGAGAAAGACTTTTTTTAAAATAAGCCCACGGACGGCTAATAGCCTTTAAATATTCATGCTTTGTGCCAATACCGGTCACGCATCTGTTATCGAGAAACTATCTCAGCTGTTTGCCCTTGAACACACTGTGTGGGTGCGCCCCATAAGCGCTTATACACACTGAAAAGCAGTTTTCGGAGGGGCGGCGGTCAACGGTTCTGATTAACGCTTGAGCCCCTAACCCTCGATAAACAGTCTAGACTCATACATTCCGATCGAGGCCATGACCAACGTGTCTTACGAAATCGCTAAGCTCCTTCATATCACGGGTGTAGTGATGCTGATGGGTAACATCACGGTCACAGCCATTTGGAAATTCTTCGCTGATCGCACTCAGCACCCAGAGGTGCTCGCGTTTGCTCAAAAGCTGGTGACCTATACCGATTGGTCTATGACGGTTTGGGGGGTAGTGCTACTCATGGCCGGGGGCTATTTCATGGTCTTCTTCGCCAACTGGCCGCTGACCCAGCACTGGCTGCTCTGGAGTCAGGCCCTGTTTGTTGCGGCCGGCCTTATCTGGTTATTGGTGCTTGTCCCATTACAGGTACGGCAGGCACGGCTCGCGCGCCAATTCTCTGGGGATGATGTCGGGGATGAGTACCGACAACTTTCTCGCCGCTGGCTGATCTGGGGTCTGATCAGCACAGTACCCTTGTTGGTGGCAACCTGGCTGATGATTGCAAAGCCCGCCAGTGGGCTTTACTGAGTGGCCACTGACGCGCCTCGGCGTGATCAGGGCCTGCGTCTCAGTCGCGGAATGTAGCGACTACAGCCGGCATACAGGTGACAACATTGTGTAATCGCGTCGTCTTTTAAATCCGCCGGAATTTGCTAAGATCTTGTTACTGAACCGTGAGGGTCGTTGGAATCATGAATCGACTTGCGAAATACGGATTGCTTAGTGCGATGCTCTTTACCGCAGCGTCAGGCGCTAACGCGGCTGAAGTGAGCTCAAGCAACCTAACGTTAGACCCTGCTTATGACGTTGCGGGATGCGCGTTGGTTGCTAATAACGGCTATGGAGGGACAGACAGGCAGCTGTTCATCCCCGCTCAGGACGGCTATTTTTGGATTAAAGACTTCAGTTCAAGCTCCCTGATCTGGATTATTACGCCCGAGGCTTTTGATCCCAATCAAAGACTAGTGGACCAAGCCCTTGCAACCAGTTTTGGTGGTCCAGAAGATCCGCTCCAAATCTACCTCACCGCGGGCACGAGAGTACTCATTTGGGCGGCCTACACCGGCGGTTACGGCACCGTTGCGGCTTGCCAGGCTGACCCCGCCAACACAACGGTCACCATGCGCGTTGTCGGTGAGGATTCGGGTATTCCTGATCCGCCGACCGCCCTCGCAGCCACCGTATTGAGTCAGGGTGGCGGTGCCTCAATTGCGTTTACCGCCGGCGCCGATAACGGTAGCGCTATTACCAACTATCAATACGGCACTTACGATGATGGCGAGGGTGAGTGGGTCTACACAGCGCTATCGCCGGCCGATGCAGCCAGCCCCATCGCGGCAACGGGATTTACCAATGGCGCAGCGGTTACCGTTCGCCTGAAAGCAGTCAACGCCAACGGCGCCAGTACTGACTCGGCCGCTGTCACTTTCACACCAGCCGAGACCGCTGTTGAGGTGCGGCCGGTTCCAGCCCTGCCATCATGGGCGCTGTTGTCGCTGACCGCGCTATTGGCGCTGGTCGGGCTCACAAGACGCCGGGCGTAACCCATAGAGGGGGCACCCTCCTCGGGAAGCTGGAGCTTCGTGAGATATGGCGGAGCGGACGGGACTCGAACCCGCGACCCCCGGCGTGACAGGCCGG
>JAYNYK010000069.1:0-11437 GCA_038102985.1 Halieaceae bacterium | reverse complement strand
GGAGTCGATCGACAAGGGCTATATCGACGAGGTCATTCCCGTATCTGCCGACATCTCTTTCGCCACAGCGCAGGCATTGGCGCAAAAAGAGGGTATCTTTTGCGGAATTTCCTGCGGTGCAACTTTTGCTGCCGCGCTTGATGTCGCAGCGCGGGCACCTGAGGGATCAGTCATTCTGTGTACCCTGCCCGATACCGGCGAGCGTTACCTTTCTACACCGCTCTTTGCCGACATTGAGGCGGAAATGACAGACGACGAGTGGGCGCTGGCGGCTTCAACACCCACCGCGGTATTGGCAAGACCCTCATGAACCCCGAACCCATCTTGCTCGATCCCGACCCACTGGCGCCGTATCGGATATCACCCGGTTTTAAAGTCAACGGCATGTTGTACCTCTCGGGCCACGCCGCGATTAGCGAATCGGGCGAGCTGGTGGGCGTGGGTGATTTCGACGCCCAGGCTAAAGCCACCTTTGAGTCGCTTCAGCGCACCTTGCACGCAGGCGGCTCCGATCTGTCGAAGGTTATCAAGGTCACCATTTACCTCACCGACATGTCGCACTTTGAAAAAATTGTGGCGCTCCGTGGGGAATGGTTTTCTGAGCCCTATCCGGCGGACACCATTGTTGAAGTCAAGGCGCTCGCGCTCCCCGAACTCTTGATCGAGATCGAAGCTATCGCAGTGGAAGGTTGATCCGGCGCCCGTCTCAGGCGTATCCAATTGCACCACAACTCAAGGTGCGAAACCTATGCAGCGATTCAGAACCGGCATTGTGTCCGCCATCAACTTTTTTTGGCTCATAGCTATGATTAGCCACACCATGACCGCGCAGGCGATAGAAGAACCCGCCTTTGAGGTGCAGCAAAGCTGGGAAGCGGAGCAAATTGAGATTCGGGCCTATGCACCCCGTATCATGGCTGTGACGGAAATGGACGGGCGCGAAGATAACGGATTTCGAGTCCTTGCCGGATACATATTTGGCGGAAACACGGGGGAGCAGAAAATTGCCATGACCGCGCCGGTGCAACAGACCATGAGCGGGCCGGCCGAGATGGCATTTATGATGCCCTCGGAATACGCGCTTGATGACTTGCCCGCGCCTAACGACGAGCGCGTCGCATTCAGACAGGAGCCAGCCTACACCGCCGCGGTCATTCGCTTCAGTGGCTGGGCCGACGCGGAAAAAGCGGACGAGCATTGGCAAAAGTTGCGGGGCTTTTTGATCAAAGAAGGTATCGAGATTGTTGGAGAACCGACCCTCAATCAATACAACCCGCCGTGGACACTGCCCTTTTTACGGCGCAACGAGATTATCGTTCCGGTAAACCGCGATGGGTCTAAAAAGGAGAGTGCGGTAACCGAACTCTCCTGATGGAAATGGCTACTCTGCCGCGAAGATCTGCTTACAATCTTCAAAAGTGTCCAACTCAACAGACTCGATAAACGATTGCATAGCACCCATCGCCGCGCGGTCATGTTGACCACTCAACACATGCTGCGCGAGCGCACCGCCAATCTCGGGCTCTACAGCAAAGATACGAATATCGATGAGCCCCGCTTTGGTTTTGCCCGCGCCCATGGGCATAAAGATGCCAATCTCTACGGGATGCCCCGCGTCTTGCATAGATTTCTCCAAAGCGGTGGCCGCCTTGATGAAACCGGGCACGTCATTGATCACCATCTGAAATCGCCGTTCCCAACCTGAGGGCTTGGTGAAAGGCTTTAAGATCGCATAGAACTCTGAGGAAACATTTTCACGCAAAGCGTCCAACTCCGGGTTAGCCGGCGCTTGGGAGTACATTCGAGCCGCTTTGAAGGCCGTAGCTGCGTTGGGGAAAATCGTCCAGGCGAAAGCCTGATTCGGGTAGCGGTGTCCGCTGACGGTGAGGCAGGTCCCTCCCGCTTGTGCCCCCAGTGAGGACATGATTTGGGGGTTATCCGCCAGATACTGCGTGTAGCCCTGTGGGTTCGTTGTTTTAACATTGATGACTGAAACAACCGGCACGTCCTGCGACAGTGCCGCCGACGCGAAGACCGCCGCCAACGTGGCCACAGTGATTTTGAATACCGCTTTTACTTCCATCTTCTTCCCCTTTTTTGGATTGTTGGTTTTTCTCGAAGCACGCAAACAAATGGACTGGGGTCCCCTATCCACGCTGCGCCCGTTGCGAGACTGGCAGATTTAATAGGGTTTTTCTATTTATACTCCCCAATCGCCCCTCACCCATCGCTGATAGACGAACAACGCCATGACCGAAAAGTCCGTACCCGAAGTCAAACTGTCAGAGACCTCACATATCGAATGCCCCTACAAGATGTACGCCTCTTTGCATCAGTCCGGAGGTGTTGGCATTGATCCCACTATCGGGACGATTGTGGCTGGCTACGACACGCTTGCGGCACTTGCAAAAAACACCGCCGTCTACTCATCGGCCATTACCGAAGATGACCGTGGTCCCCGGCATATGGGGATCAACAGCGAACCCGTGCAGGACGATGTTGAGGAAATCCTCTCCAACGCCCACCCCATTGTGAACGCCCTGTTCACCGCCGATCCGCCGGAACATACTCGACATCGCAAGTTAATTAGCAAGGCTTTGAGCCCGCGCAGCGTGCGAGCACTGGAGCCGCAAATCCGCCAGATCACCACAGAATTGATCGACGCTTTCATTGATAGAGGATCGGTGGATTTGATTCCGGAATTTGCCGTACCGCTACCGGTTACCGTCATTGCCGATATCTTGGGCGTGGATCGTGCCGATATCTGGACCTTCAAGCATTGGGGCGACTTAATGATCTCCGGCAACATTGATTTGCTCAGCCACGAGCGACGCCGCGAAGTAGCCCACGCCGTGGTGGAACTGCATGAATATTTTGTGCCCCGAATTGAGGAACGACGGCGCCAACCCACCGACGACCTGCTCAGCATTATGGTGAACACCGAGGTGGACGGAGAACCTCCGCTCACGACCGAAGAACTCCTGCCCATCATCGATCAGATTCTGCTGGCCGGGCACGAAACCACGACCAACCTGATTGGCAACGCGATGCTCGTGCTCCTCGGTGATAACGCCTTAATGACGCGTTTGCGCGACAACCCCGCCGATATTCCGGCCATGGTCGAGGAAGCACTGCGCTGGGACCCCCCGATTCAGTGCACCTACCGGCGTGCGACCCGGGATGACGACCTCGAAGGTGTCTCCGTAAAGCAAGGCAGTATGGTTATACCCATGTGGGCGGGCGCCAACTGGGACCCGGACGTTTTCCCTAACCCCGAGCAGTTTGATATTGATCGGCCCAACACCAAGCCGCACATGGGGTTTGGTTTCGGCCCCCACTTTTGCGCAGGAGCCGAGCTGGCCAGGATCGAGGCGCGGGTTGCTTTCGAGGAACTACTGGGACGGCTGGGGGACATCACCCTTGATGAGGCAGCCAGTGACCTTGGGCACCTCCCGAGCTTCGCCTCCCACGGCTATCAGAAGATAGGGCTGCGCTTTACCGCTTTGTAGGCCATCAACTCGCGGCAATAATCTGCGCCCGGTGCGAGACCTTCTCCGCGTGATCAGCGATCTCGCCGATGTTGGACAGTAACTGATACAGAAAAATCGCGTCCACGGGGGAGATTTCCTCCTCGTGCTTGCGTAATTTCGCTCGTAGTCTGGACTGCAAATCGTCAGATCGACGCTCAATTTTTTCGACCAGCAGACACTTGGTAACGATCGCCTTGGCCTGGCGCGCGCCAAAAGCAGTTCTGGATAACTCTCTCGTCGCAGACACCACTTCGACCGCTTTTTCAGCTGCGTCCGTTACGGTTGCAATGAACTTAAATAGCGACTTCTCTACTTTCGGCGGAAAAGCCAATTGCCGGCCCAGAGACAGTCCCGCAATATCTTTAGTCTCGTTGGCCATTTTATCCTGCATGCGAACGAGCTCTAGGAGATCCGGCCGAGAGACCGACATCCATAGGCCTCTGGGGAGA
Organism: Halieaceae bacterium; assembly: GCA_038102985.1. Classification (GTDB taxonomy): domain Bacteria; phylum Pseudomonadota; class Gammaproteobacteria; order Pseudomonadales; family Halieaceae; genus Luminiphilus. The sequence goes on along the minus strand of JAYNYK010000069.1, from coordinate 7,458 downwards.
TTGCGACGCACGTCCATTTTAATTTCGTCTGCAATACTCTCCAGCTTGGCAATTTCCAACTGCAGCTTCTCGGCTTTCCCCCAGTGACCGCCTTGAGCTGCCTCGAAGTAGGGACCGAGTCGCACCACGCAATTGAGGCAGGCTTCGGCGTGCCGCTCCATGATCGCCAGCGGAGAACTACTGAGCACCTCAGATAAAGCGGGTTTCACAGCCATTGCGTCTTTCCTCTCACCTGTTGATTTATACTCGGAGGCTAGTCACCCAAATCCAACCAGCCGTTGCTACGAGCCCAGCCTTACCCAAATATGGCGGACAAGATATAGAAAAATATGACCGCCAAACCGGCACCGGCGGGGAGCGTGACCACCCATGAGGTAATGATAGCCCCCACCGTTGGCAAATGAAGTGCCTCCACGCCCCGCGCCAAACCCACCCCCAGTACAGCACCTACCAAGGTATGAGTTGTAGAGATAGGTAGCCCCGTTGCAGACGCCAGCACCACAGTGGAGGCTGCGGCCAGTTCCGCCGCAAAACCCCGACTGGGCGTGAGCTCAGTAATTTTTCTGCCGATGGTCTGAATCACTCTCCACCCGTAGGTGGCCAGGCCCACGACGATGCCCGCCGCACCAATACCCAGCACCCACCAGGGCATGATTGATTTCGCACCAATCACCCCTCCCGACTGCACCGTGCTGACCACAGCCGCCAGCGGGCCTACTGCATTCGCCACATCGTTTGAGCCATGCGCAAAAGCCATACCGCAGGCGGTGAAAATCATGAGGATACCGAAGACTTTTTCGACGTTGTCGACGCTGTTGATGTCGCCGTCGACCTTGATACGGCGCAGCAATATGGAGCCAATAAAGGCCACCACCAAACCCACCGCTGCGGAGACCACCATGGCATTGGTGAATTTGGAGCCCATCCCCAGATCGAAATCAATACCGATGTGCTTCAGGCCCTTGAGTAAGGTCACCATGCTGATCATGAAGCCCACCATCCACATATAGATGGGAACGTACTGCCGCGCACGATCAAAGGTATTCTCATGATCAAGAATCAGATTCTTGACAGAAATAAAGAGCGCAAACGACATAGATCCTGCCAGTAACGGTGAAACCACCCAGCTCGCGGCGATCGTACCCACCTTGCCCCAGGCAACCGCTTCCACCGAAATTCCCACCGCAGCGAATCCCACAATTGCCCCAACAATAGAATGGGTTGTTGAGACCGGCCATCCGCGCATACTCGCAACCAGCAACCAGGTCGCCGCAGCTAATAGAGCGGAAAGCATGCCGAATACGAGTAACTCAGGGGAGTCTGTCAGCACCTCGGGGTCGATGATGCCCTTGCGAATCGTCGAGGTCACTTCACCGCCCGCAAGATAGGCGCCTGCAAACTCAAATACCGCTGCGACCAAAATAGCCTGCTTCATGGTCAACGCTCTTGAGCCGACCGAGGTTCCCATCGCATTGGCGACATCGTTCGCGCCAATGCCCCACGCCATAAAAAGACCAAAAACACAGGCGAGCGTGAGCAAGATAAAGCCGTGTGACGCTAAAACTTCCATGACGGAACCCCTCTATTCAGACTTTTCCAACTTAACGAAGAATTGTGACAATCATATGAATATCGACTTCTTGATGCGGCTGGCGGCCCAATGGCCGCCTCCGCCGCGAGGGTCGGCATCAGAATGACACATCCCACTGGATCCTGAAGCGATTGTCAGAGTGGTTCGACCCTAGCAACTCGTCGTCCAAAGTGAGATGCGAGAAATCAACGGTGATCTTGTTGCTATGTCCGGAGAAAAACCAGTTTGCGCCCAGCGTGAATTCCTCCCGCTCGTTGTAAAGTGAACGCTCAGATTTGTTGGGCTCGCTGACATACGCGTAGCGCGCTGCGAGCTCCAAAGGTGCGGGGAAACCCTTAATCAAGTTGTGGAAGAAATAACCTGACTGTACGTAGAAACCGGTCAAATCACTCTCGGTTCCCATCACACGGTCGGTCACAAACTTGCGATGCCATTCTTGCTGAATCGAGAGTCCGCGATACTTGAAGGCAAATTCTTGCACCGCTTGCTCGATCTTGAACTGATCCTCCTCGGCAAAAATCGGCTTGGCAAATCCATCCAAATTACCGCAACCGGATGAAGACCATCGCGTACAGGGCCCCGTGTTGGTGAAGCCCGCTATGGCAAAGGAGCCCGTTGGTTTGTCGGTGTACTCGACATCAGTCTGTTTCCACGCAAGATCTCGGCCCAAGAAATTCCACTGCAAGCGCCCCATATAGAGGTGATCGGTGGAGTTGTTTTTCACACCGCGACCCTCGCCGTTAAATACGCCCGCGTAGTAGCGCATGTCGGCCATCGTGCCCTCAAACAATCGGCCCCTCAGCTGAACACCTACCTGACGGTCCATTGTGAAGATACGGTTCACAATAGATCGCTCGACAAACTGCTGTCGGCCCGAGGAGTCAACCCGCTCACGGTTCAGATCCACCTTCCACTGGCCCAGACGAATGCCGCCCCAATCCCACTTGGCAAGGTCAATACGCCAATCGATCACTCTGGCACCGGATGAAATTGGATCCGCGTCGACATCGCGCGCGGGTTGCAGGTCTACCTCGAAGTAGTATTTGATCCACGGCTTAAACCCATGACCGCCAATCTTCATTCGCAGGCGGCGTTGCTCGAAGCTGGAACCACTGGAGTCCTCGTAATTGGCAATCTGCCGCGGGTCAGAACCATAGGGGTTGCTATACCGCATCTGCGCTCGCCACTGCAGATTGGTCTGCCAGTTGCCATCCCTTGTCTCGAACCGGAAACCCTTTGAGCCATAACTCGCCTCTATCGGCGACTCAGCCATCACGGCATTGGCCACTGCGTCGTCGATGGCGCGCTGTACGTTTTCATCCAGAGCCACTGATGACGCAAGCTCCTCTTCACGCACTTCTCCTGCTGATGAGCCGGTTGGCGCAGGCGCCAATGACACGCTGGACAGCACCTCGGCGCTAGAGACTGTCTCCTGCTGCATTAACTGCTCATATTGCGCCTCGGTAATCAGGCCATTACCAAACAGAATATCGATAAGGGCCTTATCGGTCGCCGAGGCTGTGAAAGCAACGGAAGTGCATAGCACGCCCAAGGGCAGTGCATAGCGCAAACGTGATACCAGATAACGCATAGTGGGGACTCCGATCGGTTCCTAGAGGACACTTTTCAGTTTCATGACAAGTATGTGGCGTGTAGGTGTCAGTTTCGTGACGCAGGCATTGCATTTCCGTGACATTAATGTTGCATTTTTATGACAACGCTGTCCCAAGGTGAACGTTAGCGCCTGAGCAGCGCGTGCTCGCGCGATCAGCGGTGTGTATTGACGGGAGGAAATTGAGAACACACCTGCTGAGAAAAAGCCGAAATGCACCCCCGGTTTTTTCATCTTGAGTGGGGCAAACTGGATTATCCTGACTCCGAGCCCAATGAGTGACCCGCAAGCATGGCGACAATATTCTCCGCCGCAAAACAAAACCTAAGATTCGGATTGCTCATTGTCGGCGCTTTGAGTCTGGCTCTCTTGACTCGAGGCCTGAGTTTTCTCATGGATGCCGGTGCCATTGGCGCAGGATATGCCGCTAAACAGCTTTGCTCCGGCGTCTTTGTCGCGCGATTACCCGAGCACTTTATCCTGAATACCGATGTCCTTCCGAGGCTAGCGACAGTGGGTCCAATGGCCGCGCTGCTGGATTACGAGATGGACCCCGAGCAGCAAAACGTCTCGGCCTCCATGCTTGGCCAGGAGATGACGGCGCAGTTTCGGCGGGGGTTTGGTTGTACCTTATCGGGCACGAAGGTGCTCCAACAAAAGGCGCTCAGCACGTCTTCTGACTCATTGCCCGCGACCAGCGCCCACACACCCAGAGGAAAGTCGACGTGGGAGCCATTTACCACAGGCATGCCAATGCAGGCGGTTGCCCTTGCAAGCGACGCCGCCGCGGGAATTAGCACCGCTCTGGATAATGCTTTCGCAGAACCTCCCGAAGGAGGCCGCCACACTTTGGCTGTGCTGGTGATGCACAAGGGAGCGTTAGTGGCTGAACGCTACCAAGCGCCTGTCTCGAGCGAGAATCCGATGCAAGGGTGGTCAATGAACAAAAGCCTCATGGCGACTTTTATTGGATACCAAATCGATGCAGGACAGCTAAGTCTGGATGACTCAGTGAGAGAATTGCTGCAGCGCGTGGGTTTTCCAAGTAAGGGTTTGAATCGCATCGATGAAGGCCTGGCGCTGAGACATCTGCTCTCCATGTCGAGCGGCTTTGATTTTTCCGAACGCTACTTTCCCGGAGACGATGTCACCGCGATGTTGTACCAACATGCGGTTATGGGGCACTCGGCGCCTTTGAAAGGGCACGCCTACCCGCCGGGGGAGCAATTTGCCTACTCCAGCGGTGACATCAATACCGCGTCCTTGATGTGGCAACAATCCCTCGGAGGTGAGGCCTACCCCGATTGGTTAAGGGCAGCTTTTTCCGCACCGCTGGGTTTGCAAGAGATGGTGCTGGAGCCGGACGCCCGCGGAGTGCAGGTGGGCTCAAGCTACGCCTACCTTACTGCGCGTGATTGGGCCCGGATGGGGCAGTTGTGGCTGGATGCCTGGCACGGTCGCAGCGAAATCATCAGTCAGTCGTGGCAGAGACAAGCCGTAACTCCAGGGACTGCCAGTAATGGCGACATTTATGGCATGGGGTTCTGGCTCAATACGGCGCAGCGTCGCTTCCCCAGCGCACCGGAGAACACTTTTCACGCTGGCGGCAACTCGGGACAGTTCGTTGTGGTGATTCCAGAGGAGGAGCTTGTGGTGGTTAGACTGGGTCTCACGCTTGATGAATCGCAAGCCAATATGGACGGGTTACTGGCCGATCTGCTAGAGAGTGTTCGTTGACCGCCTGTGCAATGGTACGCCGGAGCGCCCTGATGCACCGGACATTTCGTTACCGCTTAACTTTTTTTGCATCGATGAGTGACCCAATCGCCCAGACCATGTCTATCAAATGTTTTGCTTTGTTACTGACTAACCTTGTCATATCGCCAGTGAGGCAATGGTCACGTTGATCGTTTTGCGGAGAATGCTCCGTCCGATCGAGAGCCAGAAAATCTCAGTGATGTGGGGTTGAGACGCCATTTCCGGCATGAGGTTCTGGCTCCAACTCTGATACCGCTAGATCTCTCGGCGAGAAGCGATATCCAGTGCCCCGCACAGTTTGAATAAGATTGCTGTAGGCAACGTTCTCTGCCTGCAAGAGTTTTCTGAGGCGCCGAATATGAACATCTACTGTCCGTTCTTGCACATACACGTTGGCCCCCCAAATGCGGTCGAGTATTTGAGCTCGTGAAAAAGCGCGTTCGGGGTGCGTCATAAAAAAATGCAGCAACTTGAATTCAGTGGGGCCAATTTCGATATCTTTTGAAGCCACCGTCACACGCCGGCTGTCGGATTGCAAAATCAACTCGCCAACTCGGAGTTCAGTTTGCTCCACTCCGCTATCTCTGTGCCTGATTACCGCGCGTATACGAGCTAGCAATTCCTTGGGGGAAAACGGCTTCGTAACGTAATCGTGCGCACCCAGATCGAGCCCTTGAACAACGTTGTCCTCGTCGGTCTTGGCAGTGAGCATTATTACGGGCAACGATTGAGTAGCCTCGTCTTTCCTGAGTCTTTGCAGTAACTCAACTCCACTGCCTCCCGGTAACATCCAGTCGAGCAGCACGATGTCTGGCGGGTGATCTGTGATCTGCCAATAAGCTTCTTGGATGTCAGCCGACTCCAGACACTCAAAGCCGGCTGTTCCAAGAACAAATCTGAGCATTTCCCGAATACCGGGGTCGTCATCGACCACCAAGACCCGATTCACAAGCATTCCATCCCGAAATCGGTAGCATCCGTCAGAGGCATTACCTTGCAGCAGTGCATGGTCAGAGTGACCCGGGCACCGTCCATCCAGCCCACCACGGGTCAGTGCCATCAGGGTTCACCGCACCAATGTAGTCGGTGGAATCCAGATAATCGCCATCTGCCACAGACTCGGGATAAGCGCCGTTAATGGCATCCCAATCCAGCGGCGCGAGACCGGATGCCTCGGGCGCCTGCGAGCTCAGTAGCGCGTCCAGCGCGGCATCGGTTTCAGTGACGGTCGATACATCGAAGTTCACGTTTGCGCCCGAGAGCGTCCCGTGAACTCCCTCGCCCTGACCGCAATCCTGGATCCAGTTGTTAATCACAAGGGCGGAGCCGACCAGCGCCTCTGAACCCGAGCCATCCACGTTGATGCAGTTATCTACCGCCGTCGCCGAGGAATCCGCGACCGTCACGACCGTGTTGTGGAAGAAACCACCCGAACGCTTCTTGAAGTTCAGGCTATAGGTCGCGCGATCTGCCACCTTGTCATTGATGATTGTGACGTTAGCCAGCGTCGGCTTTGACAAGAAACCGTCGGAAGAACCCTCGGTATCCATCTCAAAGGCTTCGCCTTTAGAGGCACCCTGCTTGACGATGATGTACTGCAGATTGCCCTGATAGCCTTCGTCCCAGTCCACAGAGTCATCGTTGTTGTTGGTGAAAACACCGTGCTTGACGTTGACGTTACCGCCATAAAACTCGATGCCGTCATCAGAGTTGCCGTGCACCTGAATGAAGTCCATCTCAGTACCGCGGCCAACGCCCACCAGCGAAATCCCGTTAATCTCATTGCCAGTGGAAAACTCATAACCTCCCTCCGCAACAACCACATATTTCAATACGCCGCTGCTATCGTCGGGGTCATAACCCCCCGCGAAGCCTGACTCGCCCTCGGAGTCGATATCGCAGTAACTGCCGCCCTCGGCACACTCGTTGTGGGGCGCAAAGCCATGCATGATCAGACCACCCCACTCACCGGAACCGTCTAGGCCTTCGTCGTCGGACGAGAAGACGATCGGCGCGGACTTTGTCCCCACCGCCATCAGCTTGCTACCGCGGGTAATCACCAAATTGGCGAAGGTACCCGACTTGCCGAACACGTTGACGCCAGCTTCGATCGTGAGCGTCACGTTCCGAACGGATGACCCGTCAGAAAGCGTGCCATCGCCATTTATTTCCAGCTGGCCGTTACCATTTCCTACGGTCACGCGACCTTCCATCAGGTAATCAACACCTGCGGTCAAGGTCAGGTCCGTCGAGACCGTCGGGGGTAGCAGGCACAATCCAGCTTCCAATTCATCGGTACCCGCTGGGCAGGAGGCCTCAGGGAGAGTCGGGTTGCCCACTGACCCCTCAATCGTCCACCCAGCCCACCAGATATCGCTGCCATCGGGGTTGACCGCGCCAATATAGTCGGTGGCATCAAGGAAGGTCGCGTCAGCGACTGATTCTGAGTAGGCGCTGTTGACTGCATCCCAATCGATGGCGCTGGACAGCAGTGCTT
>JAYNYK010000010.1:45360-48377 GCA_038102985.1 Halieaceae bacterium | reverse complement strand
GAGACTCTCCCCGTTTGAGTGGCTCCTTCATTGCCGGCTGTTGATCAGCCGGCTTTTTTTTGCCTGTTGATCGGCGAATGCGATACGAACCAGACCGAAGATCGTTGCGCCAAAAACCCGTCAGGCGACGGGGTCAAAAACCCTCATTGTGCTAACGCGGCATGCGACGGGCTTCCCAAATGGCCATTATGGACGCCTGCGTCTGGGGCCCCACCAGTGTGTCGGTGACAATCCCCTCGGGGTTCACCAGCAAAGTGGTGGGTAGCACCTTAGGGCGCGCTTGACCCAGTGAAGGCCCCGGGTCCTGCTCCAAAAGCGGAAAATCAATGCCCAGTTCTGCGGCCTGAGAAGCAAGCACCGCCTCGGTTTGGCCCTCAAAGTTGACCCCCAGCACCTGTAAGGGCGTCGCTTGATGGAGTGCATTCAGCTCGGGGATCTCCGCTCTGCACGGCGTACACCAGATCGCCCAATAATTGATGACCCGCCACTGGTCCGGAAAGGGCAGATCAGGTGACTCGCGCTGGCAGCCCGCGAGCGCGGTCAATATGAGCCAGCAGGGGATAAACCGGAGCCGGGTGTAGCTAAACATCGGGCGATGCGTACAAAACCGCCAGAGGGGTGGCGAGAAGCTCAGCTTCCAACTTTCGCTGGTTCGCCAGTAAAGTCGTGGCAGTCTGTCGCCAGGGAAGGGCAGTGTCGTTGGCCTGATATTCGGGCTCGGCGCGCATAATCCTCGCGAGGTCGGCGAGCGCGATGCTGTGCAGATCCCGACTGAGAAGATAGTGTCCGCGGTCAGATCTCTGCAGCATATTCACCTCACTCAGTCGATCGCGGATTTGTCGCCAGCTGTTGGCGTCAATGGCCGTTGACGACCAACGGTTGACGCCAATCACGTCGAGGTCAGCGAGTGCGCGCCCTTCCTGCTGCGCCCTCCAGAAGAGATAGAGTGCGTCCAGCGCCTTCATCAGCAGCGGGGTATTGGCCTGCTCGCTATTTTGGTAGGCCGAAAGTCCGTGCGTCAGGACAGCCCCCGCCAACACAATGATCCAGGTGACGTAGATCCACAGCAAAAAGAGTGGTGCCGCTGCAAACGCACCATAGACGAGGGTGTAGCTCGATTGAGCCATCACAGCGGTGAACAAGGCCCTTGCGATAGTAAAGGTGATAGCGGCAAATACCCCGCCCGCTAGCGCATGGCGCCACCGAACCTGGCAGTTGGGGACCAAGACGTAAAGACAGGTGAGGCCGATGGTACTCATGACGAAGGGGAGGAGCCCGAGGAGCACTGTGCCCAAAGCCAGCACATTTAATCCACCCCACTCGTTCGCGGCCGCAAACAAGTAGGCTCTCGCGCCCAGGCCGAGTCCAATGGCGGCAGGACCCAGGCTTAAAACTGTCCAATAGAGCAAAACGCTCTGCAGTGGCCTGCGATTTACACGGTTTTGCCAGATCTCATTCAATGCCTTCTCGACATTGCGTAGCATGAGAATGGCAGTCACCACCAAGATAGCCACGCCAACCAGGGTCAGCGAGCGCGCCTGACTGATGAAGGTAGAGAGGTATTGAATAACCTGATTGGAGCTCTCAGGTAACAGGAACTGCAGCAGGAAATCGCCCAATTTCTCTTCAATATTGCCCGCGGCGGGCAGTGCTGAGGCAATCGAGAGGGTTACGGTCAACATTGGTACCAGCGCAAAAAGGCTCACGAAAGTGAGGGCGGCGGCTTTTGTCGTTAGCCGATCTTCACGCAGGCGGCGCCCCAAATATTGGATAGCCCGCGCCACCTGTGCGCGTTGTGGATGCGTTACCATGAGAGTCCAATGCGTATCGTAACAACCCCACTTTACCGTGGGGCTCGATGCGGCGTCGAGCCAACCCGATGGACCTGATGTTTTGAGCAATCAGCCTTATATTCTCGTGGTTTACTACAGCCGGGACGGAGCGACCGCGGCGATGGCACGTCAGGTTGCGCGCGGCATTGAAATGGTGACCGGTATAGAGGCAAAGCTCAGGACCGTCCGCGCACTCTCCCCTGAGGAGATAGAGTCGGATACCGCGCCATTATGCGCGACTCAGGAGGACCTGCGTGACTGTGCAGGCCTGGTGATCGGCAGCCCCACGCGTTTCGGCAATATGGCGGCGCCGCTTAAGCAGTTTCTCGATGAGAGCAGTGGCCTGTGGCTGCAGGGCGCGCTCATCGATCGGCCAGCAGCGGTTTTTACTTCCACCGCTTCGCTACACGGCGGGCAGGAAGCGACCTTGTTGAGCATGATGGTTCCCTTGATGCACCACGGCATGGTGCTGGTGGGAGTGCCTTACTCGATACCCGCGCTCCGAGCGACAGCGGCGGGTGGAACCCCATACGGCGCCAGTCATTGGGCGACAGAGAGTGGAGACCGCCCTCTGGATGACAACGAATCTGCAATCTGTCGCGCGCTGGGTAAGCGCGTTGCCGAGTGGGCGCTCCGTACGCCTGCTGGTGGTGCTTGACTGTGCGAGCGGCGCAGCCCCGGCGGCGGCTCACACAAAGCTTGTGGGTGGTGATGTGTCTGACATGGTTGGTGTTGCTGTTCCAGCAGGCCGCCGATGTTGAGCGGTTCGCAGGTACGTGGGCTCTAACGGGGCTGCGATGTGCACCCCTTACCTTCTATCTCTGGGCGGCGCTGAAGGATGGGTTGCGACTTTTTATCTGGTACGAATTGATCCTGTTGTTCTACTTTATTTCGTCGGTTGAGGCGGCATTTGCCTACCGCGGTGACATTTTATCGCTTGTCGGTTTGAGCGCGGTGGTAATCCAATTCACGTGCTGTATGTTGTACATCCGTTACCGCGGACGCGAACTGCGCGAGGCGGGGTGACTACCCACCAAGTGGCGGTTGCGACCGCCAGACACACTGAGGAGAGTGCTGAACAATGATGCGTTTATTACGGGGTATCTGGCGAATTCTGAGTGGTATCAGCCGGGCTATCTCTGTGCTGTTGCCCCTGGTGTTCATTGGTGTTTTTATCGCCGCCTT
>JAYNYK010000010.1:0-45260 GCA_038102985.1 Halieaceae bacterium | reverse complement strand
GGGCTATCTCTGTGCTGTTGCCCCTGGTGTTCATTGGTGTTTTTATCGCCGCCTTTAGTATGGGTATGAAAGATTCAGAGCCAGAGCCGCTACCGGAGCAGGCGGCGCTGCTGATCGCCCCTTCCGGGTCGTTGGTGGAGGACACTCTACCGGTCGATCCCGTCGCGGCGTTTTTGAATCAGGATTACGAGCGCCCAACGCTGCTTCATGATCTGGTTCGGGCGATTGAGTGGGCCGCCGGCGATGACCGCATTACCTCACTCATCCTTAATCTCGAGGACCTAGTTGGGCCTTCGACCAGCCAGACCCTCGAGCTCAGTGAGGCGATTACGGCATTTAAATCTGCGGGTAAGCCGGTGATTGCGGTGGGAGACTTTTACCTGCAATCCCACTATCTGCTGGCGTCACAAGCCGATCAAGTGCTGCTCCACCCCGAGGGAGGTATGTTTCTCGAGGGTTTCTCGGTCTATCGATCCTATTTGCGGAGCTTTCTGGAAAAGGTGCGCGTCACCATGCACGTGTTTCGCGCCGGAGAGAATAAATCGGCCGTGGAGCCCTATCTGCGTGACGACATGTCAGAGAATGAGCGTGCCGTGGTCACCCGTTGGATATCGGGTCTCTGGGCGGCCTACGCGGAGTTGGCCGAGTCGGGCAGGGGGCAGTCACCGGGTTCTTTGACTACGTTTATTGACACCTTCGCAGCACAATTGGCGGCATCGGATAACGATCTCGCGGAAACCTTGGTGGCGGGTGGATGGGTTGACGTGCTGGCGGATCACACTGAAATGAACACGTTGCTGGCGGGGCACGTTGGTGTGACCGATGAGGAAGGATTGGCGGAAATGATCGATTTCACGCGGTACCTCGAAGACATGAAGCAGCGGCGCATCCTCGCCGAGGAAGGTTTGCCGCTGATCGCCATCGTGCCGGTGGAGGGCACTTTGGTGCCGGGTGAGAGCGAGGAAGGCGGCATGGCGGGGAGTGACACCATCAATGGCTATATCGATACCGCGATAGAGGCCGAGGATATTGCCGCGATTGTGCTCAGAGTGAATTCACCCGGTGGCAGCGTATTTGCGTCTGATTTAATTCGTCGCAAGTTGGCCGAGGCGCGAGAGGCGGGGATTCCGGTGGTGGTATCCATGGGGACGGTGGCGGCATCGGGGGGTTACTGGATTTCGGCGGAAGCTGATCAAATTTGGGCATTACCCACCACCTTAACGGGCAGTATCGGCGCTTTCTCCGCCTTCCCCACGGTTGAGGGTATCTTCGAATATATCGGCGTAAACGTTGACGGCGTGGGCACGACATCGCTTGCGGGTGCCGTGAGCCTCGAGCGCGGCGTGACGCCGGAGATGGCGCGCATTCTTCAATCCTTGTCGTACAGTGCCTATGACGATTTTATTGAACTCGTGTCCCGCGGCAGGGAAATGACGCCTGAGGCGGTCGAACAGATCGCGGGAGGGTTGGTCTGGACCGGATCTGAGGCCGCCGAGGTGGGGTTGGTCGACGAACTCGGCGGACTGAATGAAGCCATTGCGGCGGCGGCGATGCTGGCCGGTGTTGAAAACTGGAGAACGGGTCGCACCAGCGTGCCGCCATCATTTGAGAGCGTTTTGCTGGAAGAGCTCAGCCGCTCCTTTGACGCGGCTTTGCCCCTTGGCTGGGGCTGGACAGAGTCTCTGGTGGCAAGCTTTAAGCCGGTGGTAAGGAGCTTGTCGGCCTTGCGGGATCCGATGCATATCTACGTGCAGTGTCTTTCTTGCGCACCGGTCCCCTAGCGTGGTTTTGGAGTTTTCGGAGGACGTTCAGCCTGCGGCCCCTGCCGCCACCTCGATATTGGTACGCCAGTGGCACGACCATCCCGAGGTGTTGTTGCTTCGTCGCAGCGATGCCCTGAAACACATGCCGGGGCTGTGGGTGTTTCCCGGCGGTAAGGTGGAGCCCGATGACAGCGGCCGCGATGAGATCAGCCAGGCTTGTGCGGCGGCCTGTCGGGAGCTCGAAGAGGAGGCAGGCATCGCCGTGCCGCCAGACGCTATGCTCCCCTTTTCCTTTTGGTTAACGCCTACGGTGGTTAAGCGTCGGTTTGCGACGTGGTTTTTTCTGGCGCAAGTGCCGCAAAGCGTTGCGGTACAGGTGGATGGTCGTGAAATTGTCGATTTCCAGTGGTGGAATCCCGGCGATGCCGTTGCAGCGCATCAGCGGGGGGAGTTGCCTTTGACACCGCCAACATTGGTCTCGCTTCATGATCTAGAGCGCCTCGCAGGTTCTCCGTCCCTAAACGAGATGATACAAAGTCGCGAGCCACCCCGCTTTTTTCCGCGGGTGGTGAGAGAGGCGGATCACATGGTGTTTCTGTACCCCGGCGATGCGGCTTATGAGAGCGGCGATCTGAGTCAAGTAGGCGGCATTCACAGAACCATCGGTACCGCCGGCGTTTTCAGCTACCAACCCATGGCTGACGGTCAGTAGTGCGTTAGGTGCATCGTGCCTCTGCTTGTGCTGTCTGTGACCGATTACCTCTGCCTCGCTAGAGCAGCCATTTACCGCCGGGTATGCGCGGTAATGTGGTGGTGACTGCTTCATCATAAATCGACCGGACACGACGGTTGTTATCAACTTCCTGGCGCCTGGAGATCATCGTAACGGGGAAGAGATAGACTTCAGTGTCCCGATACCGGAGTGCTCTCGAGCGTCCCCTGCGGTCGCGATAGACGACCCACTCCATGCTTAAACGGTCGGCCAGCAGATCACCAAGTACCACCCCCATTGCCTGAAGACTCAGTGTGTCGTCTGTGGCAATGAGCCGATCGTCGATGATGCGTTGCAGCGTATCGATATCTCTATCTTCCTTGCCCGATAGATTTCTGCCCAGTCGATTGGCTAACTGTTCAATGCGCTGTCGCTGTTCCGTCATGAACTGCTTGTCGATGCTGGTGAGCGGCTCAATTTTCAGCGTGAAGTCAGTGCTCTGGGAAAAACTGCCCGAGGACCACAGGGACAGTGACAGTGCACACAGGAACAATAAACAGGCAACAAATGGCGGGGGTGCAATGCGAGGTTGTGAAACTCGGTCTGAAGTGGATAATTGCGGCACCATGGTCTTCTGTCCTCGTCCCCTCAAGGGACTCCCGGAGTAACTCGATGATAACCGGAAGCATTGTTGCGTTGGTAACGCCCATGCACCCCGACGGTGCAATTGACTGGGCGGCGCTCGCACGGCTTATTGAGTACCACATTGAGGCTGGCACGGCAGCGCTTGGTGTTGTAGGGACAACTGGCGAGAGCCCCACGCTGACGGTACCCGAACATTGCGAGGTGATTCGCTTCGCGGTGGAGCAGGCGGGAGGGAGGATTCCGGTAGTAGCCGGCACGGGAGGTAACTCGACCCATGAGGCGATTGAGTTGACGGTTTCCGCCGCCGAAGCCGGCGCCGATTACTCGCTTTCTGTGACGCCTTATTACAACAAGCCGACCCAACAGGGACTTTTTGAGCACTTTCAGGCGGTCGCGCGGTCCGTGAATCTCCCCATCATTTTGTACAACGTGCCGGGCCGCACAGGCTGTGACCTGTTAAACGAGACGGTCGTGAGGTTGAGTCAAGTCGACACTATTGTTGCCATCAAGGACGCAACGGGAGATGTCGAGCGAGGGAAGGCGCTGATTCAAGCGGTGCCAGAGGGGTTTGCCGTGTTCTCCGGTGATGATGCAACGGCCTTGGAGTTGATGCGATACGGGGGCAAGGGCAATGTGTCCGTCACTGCCAATATCGCCGCGGCGGACATGGCGGCACTCTGTCGCCATGCGGTGGCAGGAGAATGGGAGGACGCCGAGACTATTGAGCGACGGCTTGCCGACCTCAATCGGTTGCTTTTTGTAGAAGCCAATCCGATTCCCGTAAAGTGGGCCATGGCGCAACGGGGTATGATTGACTCAGGTATTCGACTTCCATTAACCCCGCTGTCTGACACGCATCGGGAGACGGTATCCGACGCACTGGAGGCTTATTTTTCGTGATCCGCTTGAGCAGTGTCATTGTGATTGCCCTGGTATTGTCGGGTTGTAGCTGGTTGTTCGGCGAAGACGGACTGTTCCCGGATAACGCCAGTCGATATCAGTCTGCGTCAGAATTGCCGCCTATCGATGTGCCCTCTCACTTAACCACCGATGCGATTCAGCCCGATTATCCCGTGCCACCGGTGGCGGCGAGCACTCAGCTCGCCACTCAGTTTGAAACCCCCCGTCCCACTCCGCTAACGGCAAACAATCAAGGTGATTCGGTGCGCATACAAAGTCTGTCCGGTGACCGGTGGGCACTGGTCAGCGTCGCCCCAGGACAGCTTTGGCCGCAGGTCAGGACATTTTTGACCACCAGTGGCATCGGTGTCGCGGCGGTAGACGCGGAAGCGGGGTTCATCGATACGCAGTGGTTCAAGCTGGAGGGGCGGGAGCTTGCCGTTCGCTTCCGCTTTCGAGTTGATACCGGTGTACAGAGGAATACGGCTGAACTGCACGTGTTGCAGCAGAACAGGGGCGTAGAAGATCTCAACTGGCCCCCGCAGTCCGACGATGACGATCTGGAGCGAAAAATGCTTCAGGACATCGCTCAGTATCTCGCTAACAGCGCCGATTCAACGCCGATATCGATGATGGCGGATCGCGCCATGAGCGACTCTGGAAGGATTACCTTGGAGGACACCGAGACGGTCACTCGCATTCGTCTGGAGCTGCCCTTTGATCGCGCCTGGGCCTCGGTGGTGAAGGGCACCGAGGATGCGGATTTCGCGATAGATGATCGCGACCGCAGTCAGGGCATTCTCTTTGTCACCTTTGTCGGGCCTCAGGACGAGGACCAAAGCGGCTGGTTTGACTGGTTGTGGGGGGGAGAGGACGATCATCCACTGGCGGGACACCGGTATCAAATTCGATTGGATGCCTCGGGTGAGACGGTGATGCTGATTACGTTGGTTGGCCCCGACGGTGAGGCCGTTGATCGACGCGAACAGCAGGCGTTGCTGACCCTGTTGAGGGGCAACATTAGCTGATGCGAATTGCGTCCCTCGGCAGTGGTAGCAAGGGGAACGCGACGCTGGTCGATACGGGTGAGACCCTGATTCTCATTGACTGCGGTCTTGCAAGAAGGGATGTTGAGGACCGCTTGCAGGCCAGGGGCCTCTCGGCGACCGATATCGACGCCATACTGGTGACCCACGAACACGGCGACCACTGTCGGGGCGTGGTGGCGCTTTCCAAAACCCATGACTTACCGGTCTTTTTGACGGCGGGCACCGCGAGTGGCGCTAAACTTGAGGGATTGGGTCGCGGCGTGATTATCCGTCCCGGAGACAGGTTTGATGTGGGCGACTGCCATATCGCCGCCGAACCCGTGCCCCACGATGCTCGTGAACCGGTTCAGTTCTGCCTTTGGTCGGGTGCCTTGAAGCTCGGTGTGCTTACCGATCTAGGAAGTATTACCCCGCATGTTATTCAGGCTTTCGGGGGTTGTGACGCGCTAGTGCTTGAATTCAACCACGATCCGGTGATGTTGGCTGAGGGCCCTTACCCCCGCTCGGTCAAAGCCCGGGTGGGGGGTGACTATGGTCATCTCGCGAACGCGCAGGCCAGGCTGTTTCTGGACCATGCCGATACAACCAAGCTCAGGATGCTTTTTGTCGCGCATATCAGCCAGCAGAATAATGCGCAGGCCTTGGCCGACGCGGCCCTCGCAGGTTGGTCGGGCTTGAGCGCTTGTGACGTGATCCACGCCACGCAGGACACGGGTTTTGACTGGTTTGATCTCGCCGTCGGGCTGCAGGCTGAGGCTCTCTCCGCTCAGGCATCCTGATTCGGCGGCTGATGTTTCCATCGCCGGTTTGACCACAAATAGCTCTCGGGCTCTTCGCCGATGGCCTGCTCGGCGGTCCGAATATACGCCTCTATGATCTCTTCTTCGGTCATCTGACCTGGCGTCTCGACAATAGGTAGCAGGCTCAGGTGATAGTAACCGCGGGATTTGCGCCGGCAGCGTGCAAACATAACGGGGAAGCCGGTCAGCTGCGCGATGGTGGCTGGGCCAAGAAAAAACCCTGTCGGTTGGTTCAGCCATTCGGTCCAGTAGACATTGTCTCGCCCCCCGGGAGACTGATCAGCGAGCAGCACAAGCGCCCGAAAGCGTCGCCGGTGTTTCAGCACATTACGCGCCACTTTCTCCATCAGAATCGGTTCACCGCCAAAACGGCTGCGGACTTCGTAGGCAAATCTTTCGGCACCCGCGTTGCGGAGGCGTTTGTAAACAGGATCTATGGGGATATCGCCGTGGGCATTGGCGGCATGCATCATCCACTCCCAGTTGCCTGAGTGGATCGTCAGCACGATCACGGACTTGGCGCGGTTCTCGGTCAGTCTGTCTAATTCTTCAAGACCCTCAACCGTGACACGTCGCTTGAAATCAGAAAGGGTCATTCGCGAGGCGTGGAGGATCTCCATCGTTACATCGGTGAACTGACGATAAAAGCGGCGACTGATATCGCGACGCCAAACAGCATCGCGTTCTGGAAACGCGTTTTGGAGATTGGCATCAATGACGCCTGTGCGGTATCGGAAAATCCGTTGCAACAAAAGCGCCGCCACCGAAGCCAGCGCATATTTAATGGGCAGCGGGAGCAGTGCCAGTACCTTGTATAGCCAGTAGATCATGTCGGTTTGCAATGACCGGGCAGTGTGAGTTCCATGCTCGCGGGAATCGCTGGATGCGCCGGGCATTGTAGTCTCGGGTTGTCAGCGAGGTCGAGTTGCCGCAGCGACGACAAGCGCAGAACAGGGATTGGGTCGACGATATCGTTGCCATCCAACCAGAGCTGCTGCAGCTTTGTGAGCCGCTCCAACACCAGCAGGTTTCTGATCCGATTGCCGCTGAGCTTCAGCGAGCGGATGTTTTGGAACTGTTCCAAGCCGGCGAGAGTGGAAATGCCGGCATTACTGCAATTCAATCGCTCCAGCGTGTTAGGTTCGCTTGCCTGAGTATCCTCGAGCGTTTGCTGAAGGCAGTCCTCAAGCGCTGGATCTTCAACGCCCTGCACCGCGGGCGAAGCCACCGGCTCGTATACTGTGACGTTGTTGATCGTGATGTCATATTGTTCCAGCGCTGTGCAGCCGGTCTGTATCATCACGATGAATAGGAGCCCGGCGACTAACCCTGTATGCAATAGACCCATATAATGTTTTGCGGGGGATTTCCTTCAGTCAATCATGGTGAATCACTCAATGCAAACCACCGGCACTGGTCATAACCGCACCGCCGCAGGGGCGATCCACGTTGTGGCGTTGAGCGGCGAGTCGACGTGTCGCGCTCGCGCAGCCGCCGCTAAGCTGGCAAGCGTGATTTGCGACTGTGGAGAGTTCACAGGCCCGCATCTGGTAGTTGGCGAGACTGAGGCATGGTTGGAAATGGACGGGCGTCAGGTGCGCATCGCCTTTGACTCAGCCACCATGTTGCATCGCCGTCGGGGCGGTCAGAATGAGCTGCTGGGCAGGGCTGTTGGTGTCAAAGCCGGTCTTAAACCCGTGGTGTGGGACGCGACCGGCGGGTTGGGCAGGGATGCATTCGTGTTGGCTGATCTTGGCTGCCGGGTCATGCTTTGTGAGCGGGTTTCCGCCTTGGCCTGGCTGTTGGAAGATGCGATCAGCGCGGCCAAGGTGAGTGGGCATGATCAGGTTCGAAAGGCCGCCGGTAGAATGACCGTGCGTCATGGAGACAGCCGCCATCAGGAAGTGCCGTCGGCCGCTGTGCTGTATCTGGACCCCATGTTTCCCGAGCGCAGGAAAAGTGCTGCCGTCAAAAAAGAAGCGGCTATGCTGCAGCACCTGGTTCAGCCGGGTGACCATGGAGAGGCACTGTGGGAGTGGGCCTGGGGGCAGCCGGTGGAGCGCATTGTGGTGAAACGTCCCCTGCGCGCGCCGGTGTTGGGCTTACAAAAGCCCTCTCATACGCTTACCGGCAAATCGGTTCGTTTTGACGTGTTTGTTCGGCGACGTGATGACGGTAATCCTGGGTTGAGTGGAGACTGATGTGACTTCGAGCGGTTTCTGGATCGGGATTGAATCAATGACGGCGGAGGCGCTGGCCCGCGCCGCCACTCATCCGCGGCCGATTTTTTGTGGACGACTCGCCCACGACAGCCCCATGCGAGCTGCCGCCGCAGAGACCGGAGCGCAGGCGGAGTGGCACGATATCGCGCTGGACACCCCCATCGGCCAGGGTTATCTACTCGACCTGATGCGCCAAAGAGCACCGATTGAGCAGATCGTAATGGCGATATCCCCCGCGTCGATCCCCGATGTTTCGATAACGCCCCGCGACGCCATGCTGGCTGAGACTGGAGGCGTTGTTGAGAGCTTGGTCATGGTGACCCGGTGCGCCGAGGCGGTGATGCAGCCCGGCGCCCCCGGGGGTATGACCGTATTATGCCTGAGCGGAGGCTCGATCACGTCAGTGGGGCAGGGAGTCATCGCATTTGCAGAGCAGTTTGTTGCGGCTGAGTCTGAGCGATGGCGGTCGCGGGGTTTATCCCTCACTCTCTTTTCCGCGGCATCATGCGAGCAGTAAGCGTTCCATAATGCCTTGGTAAATTTGGGTCAGACGCGGAATATCCGTCAACTTCACGCGCTCGTTGCACTGGTGAATCGTTTCATTAACGTGGCCTACCTCCACAACCTGAGCCCCGCTGGGTGCAATGAATCGGCCGTCCGAGGTGCCGCCGCCGGTGGAGACCTGAGGTCGGAGGCCAGTAACGGCCGCGATACTCTCGGAGACCGCGTTGAGCAATACTCCGGGTGTGGTGAGGAAAGGTTCGCCGCTCAAGGACCAGTCGATGTCGTAGCTGAGGTTGTGTTGATTCAGGATCGCCTCGCAGCGCTCGCGAATGGCATCCGCAGTGACTTCGGTGCTGAAGCGCACGTTGAACAATACCTGCAGGTTGCCGGGGATCACATTAGTCACGCCTTCGCCGGCCCTTATGGTAGAGATTTGCAGGGAGGTGGGGTCGAAAAAGTCGTTGCCCCTGTCCCATGGCTCCTTGACCAAGGCGTCGAGGGCCGGGAGGGCGCGATGGATTGGGTTGTCCGCCAGATGGGGGTAGGCAATGTGGCCCTGCTTACCGTGGATGACCAACGACCCATTGAGCGAGCCGCGGCGCCCGTTCTTGACCAGATCGCCCAGTTCATGTGTGCTCGAGGGCTCTCCCACCACACACCAGTCAATACGCTCTCTGCGGTTGGTCAGCGCTTCCATGACTTTGACAGTGCCGTCATTGGCAGGCCCCTCTTCGTCCGACGTAATCAGCAATCCCACGCGACCGGCGTGGTCTGGAGAGGCAGCAACGAATCGCTCGCAGGCGACGACCATGGCGGCCAAGCTGGCTTTCATGTCTGCTGTTCCGCGGCCGAAAAGCGCAGCATCCGAGATCGTGGCGTCGAAGGGATCGGACTGCCAGCTTCTCAAATCTCCGGGAGGCACCACATCGGTGTGTCCCGCGAATACCAGTAGAGGTCCTTGATCACCGCGGGTCGCCCACAGGTTATCGACCTCACCAAAGCGCATGTTTTCCACAGCAAAGCCGGCGCGAGCGAGGCGTTCGCCCATCAGCGCCTGACACCCTGAATCATTCGGCGTGATTGAAGGCAGAGCAATGAGCTGCTGGGTCAGCGCCAGCGTCGGATCTGTCTCATCAATTATGGGCATGTAACATCTCGTTCAGCTCTATGGCACTCCGGTTGGTCAGGCATTGCACAGCGCCACTGGTGGAGTGTCGGCGAAACAAAAGATCCGAACGCCCCGCAAGCGCTCGTGCCGAGACGGTCTCCACCACCTGCTGCCGTTCGTCCAAAACGCTGACTTTGGTGCCAGCCGTGACAAAGAGCCCGGCTTCTATGGTGCAGCGATCGCCTAGTGGGATACCCAATCCGGCATTGGCACCGATCAGGCACTCTTTGCCTACGGAAATAACGATATTGCCGCCGCCCGAGAGCGTGCCCATGGTTGAGCAGCCTCCGCCCAGATCAGAGCCCGCCCCCACCCAAACGCCTGCAGAAATGCGGCCCTCGATCATGCCGGGCCCCTCGGTGCCCGCATTGAAATTAATGAAGCCTTCGTGCATCACCGTGGTGCCGGCGCCAAGGTAAGCGCCAAGCCGGACCCGTGCCGTGTGGGCAATGCGGACCCCTTGGGGCACCACGTATTGGGTCATCTTGGGGAACTTGTCCACGCTGGACACTTCCAAGACTTCGCCTCTGAGTCGCGCATCGAGCTGTCGCTGGGCGATTTCGGCTACATCCACCGGCCCCCGCTCGGTCCAGGCGACGTTGGGAAGCAAGCCAAACAGGCCTTCGAGGTTGGTCTCGTGGGGTTTTACCAATCGGTGAGACAGCAGGTGGAGTTTAAGGTAGGCCTCCTCGACCGATGCCGGCGCGCGGTTGTCGATTAACGGTGTGGCGACAACCGGTTGCTGGGTATTGGTGAATTGTCGCGCGATCTCAGCATGATGGCTGTCGCCCAGCGCCTCCAGCGACGCGGCCAGCGATAGCAGTTGTGAAGCGTCCAGACGACCCGAAATATCTTGTAACAGGGCTGCACGGTCCCCCTCCACATTGATAATGGGATGGGGATAAAACGTATCGAGGAGGTTGTCCTGTGAATTTGCGGTCGCAATCCCCAGGCCGAATCCATATAACGTGGTCATGGTGGCTCCTTACAGACCAAAGCGACGCGCGTAAGCGTCCGCCGAGAACCCAACGGAAACAGCACCCTCCCAATCGAGCACCGGTCGCTTGATGAGGGTAGGGTGGGCAGCCAGAATCGCAGCCACGTCACCCGCCTCCAGCGCAGTTTTATTGGCCTCGGTTAGCTGCCGGTAAGTGGTGCTTCGCCGATTGACCAGTTGCGTCGCCCCAAGGGCCTCCAGCCAATGGTTCAATGCGGTTGTTGTTGGCGGCGCGTCCTTGAAATCCACGAAGTGATAATCGATCTGATGCGTTGCCAGCCAGCTGCGAGCTTTGCGCACCG
Organism: Halieaceae bacterium; assembly: GCA_038102985.1. Classification (GTDB taxonomy): domain Bacteria; phylum Pseudomonadota; class Gammaproteobacteria; order Pseudomonadales; family Halieaceae; genus Luminiphilus. The sequence goes on along the minus strand of JAYNYK010000010.1, from coordinate 34,198 downwards.
AATCGCAGTTTGGGATGCCATACAGAGTAGGTAGTGTCATAGCGCGGGTTACGTCATTGAGGTTGCAGTCACAGACGCATTGATTCTGGCAGTCTGGAACTTCACTTGCGGACGTCAGAGTAGCAGAATTGGCAGATTGCTGTGTCCATGCTCACGCCTTATGGCATCGCTTTGGCTGCTTGCGGTTGGGGTAACAGGTCCTGCAGATTTCACAGATCCTCCCGTCGCACCCTCGGGCGGTGCAATGCTCCCGACCATAAAAAATAATCTGCAGATGGAGTGCGTTCCAACGCGTTTTGGGAAAGGCGCGCTTCAAATCCCTCTCAGTCTCCACAACGCTGCGGCCGCGGGTCAGTCCCCAGCGCTGTGCGAGACGATGAATGTGGGTGTCTACTGGAAAAGTCGGCATATCAAAGGCTTGGGCCATCACGACACTCGCTGTTTTATGGCCGACACCGGGTAGCGCCTCCAACGCCGCCATATCTGCGGGCACTTCACCATCGTACCGATCCAGCAGTATCTCGCTGAGTCGATGAATGGCTTTGGACTTCTGCGGTGATAACCCGCAGGGCCGGATAATTCCTCGAATATCTTCCACCGAGAGCGTGACCATGCGCGCCGGCGAAGCGGCACGCAGGAATAGGTCCGGGGTGACCTGATTCACTCGCTCGTCAGTGCACTGCGCGCTCAGCAACACAGCGACCAGCAGGGTATACGGATCCTGATGATCGAGAGGGATTGGGGTCTTGGGATACAACCCCTGCAGTCGCGCATCGATAAAAGCGATGCGCTCCGCCTTATTCAGGTTGCCTGATTTTGCCACCTCACCAACCCTTGTGAAGACAATCCGCTATGCGCTCGGCCGCCTCGGTGCAAAGATCCTGGTCGGCAACGAGTGCGATCCTGACGCGCTGGGCACCCGGATTGCCCAGCGCAGTATCGCGACCAAGGTATCTGCCGGGCAGAACGCTGACGCCTGCTCGCTGCCATAGCGCTTTGGCAAATTGCTCATCGTCGATGGGCGTCTCTGGCCACAGGTAAAAGCCGGCCTCGGGAACCGGGGTTGTCATCACGGCTGAGATAATAGGGAGGACGGCATTGAACTTCTCTCGATATCTGGCGCGATTTTCCACCACGTGTGCCTCGTCCGACCACGCCCACTCGCTGGCAACTTGATGATGCAGAGGCATTGCACACCCGTGATACGTTCGGTACCGACGAAAGCGCTCGATCCAGCGACTGTCCCCAGCAACGAATCCCGAACGCAGCCCGGGGAGGTTTGATCGCTTGGACAGGCTATGGAAGCACAAACAATTTTTGAAATCGGTAACCCCCATTGCAGCGGCCGCACCGAGTAATCCGGGTGGCGGTTCCGCTTCGTCTGGGTAGATTTCGCTGTAGCACTCGTCGCTCGCAATAACAAAATCGTGCTCCTCGGCGAGCGCGATCAGGCGTTGCAATTGTGCGCTCGACAAGACTGCGCCCGAGGGGTTGCCTGGCGTGCAGATGTACAGGAGCTGGCATGCCTGCCACTGGTTTTCGGTGACTTGGGAGAAATCCGGCAAGAACCCATTACTGTGATCACAGTTGAGAAACTGCGGCGAGGTGCCTGCCAATAGCGCCGCGCCTTCATAGATTTGGTAGAACGGGTTGGGTGAGATGACCGCACCCGGTTGACCGTAGGTCACCACGGTCTGGGCCAGGGCAAAAAGACCCTCCCGCGTGCCGTTGAGCGGCAAGACCTGGCGATCTGCATCGACGCCGTGCAGCCCGAATCGCCCGGCAAGCCAACTGGCAATCGCGGCTCTCAGAGATTCGCTGCCATTGGTCGTTGGGTACTTCCCCACCAGTGATCCTTGCTGGGCCAGTAGTCCGGTCACAGCCTCTGGTGGCGGGTGCTGTGGTTCCCCGATCGTCAGCGCAATGGTCTCAACATCGGCAGGCGGCAGGCCTGTTAATAACGCATTAAGCCGCTCAAAAGGATAGGGTTGCAGCGACTTCAACCCGATATTCAAAGAGAGCGCTCCAGAGTGTGGGATTCCGTTTGCTTTTGAGCGCTCAACTCATCGATCAGTTCTGCTTCAAGCTGCGCGAGTAGCGACTCATCTTCGAGGGAGTGTCCAGCGTCATCTGAAAGGAAGAAAATGTCCTCAACCCGCTCGCCAAGCGTTTGGATTTTGGCTCCTTGTACCGTCACTCCATGTCGCGACAGGACAGAACCAATGCGCGCCAGCAAGCCTGGCCGGTCAGCCGTGCTGATTTCGAGTGTCGTGAGATCGCTCATCGGGTCCTTGGAGAATTGAATTTGCGTCGGGATCGTGAAGGCCCTTGCCGTCCTTGGCGTGTGTCTGGTCACGGCCTTGGTCGACGCCCGCAGCAGGTTGTGCTGGATGCTTTCGCGAATTTCTTGAAGCGTGTCCGGGTGGGGGTCAAGGGAGCTACCGTCGCTTTGCAGCACATAAAAAGTGTCTAGCGTGCTGCCGTCGTCGTCACTGTAGATGCGGGCATCGTGAACGCTGAGGTCCAGTGTATCGAGTGCCGCGCAAATCTTGGCGAAAGTATTTGCTTCGTCTCGGGCGTGGACAAAAATTTGGGTGGCATTGCCGATTGGCGATTCACCCGCCTGTCGCACCAGCACCAGCGCTCCATCAGACAGATTATGATCTGCGATCGCTTCGGTATGCCAGGCAATATCTTCAGCTCGTTCTCTGACAAAGTAGTCTTCGCCTCTGGACACCCAGAGCGCAGTGAGCTCGTCTTCAAGGAAGCCGCGGTACTCCAGTACTTCTGCCGCAGCGCGCTTGGTCTCTTTGATGACCTCCTCGCGCGCAATTGGATTATTGAGACCCCGATTCAAGGCCCGGCGAGTCTCGGTATAGAGCTGACGCATCAGTGATGATCGCCATGCATTCCACAGCTCGGGGTTGGTGCCTGCAATATCAGCAACGGTAAGGGTATAGAGATAATCAAGGCGCTCTTGCGAACCCACAGTCTTGGCAAACCGTTGGATTTCAGCAGGGTCCGAAATGTCCCGTCGCTGGGCAATATGGCTCATCAATAGATGATTTTTGACCAGCCAAATAACCAGCTCGGTGTCGGATGAAGACACCTTATGTTCTCCACAAAAAGTATCGACGTCCACGGCGCCAAGCTCAGAATGATCTCCGCCGCGCCCTTTGCCAATATCGTGAAACAGGGCTGCGATGTAGAGAAGCTTTGGATCTCTCAGTCGGCGCGCGATTCTGGTCGAAACCGGGAATCGGTCGGTGTAGTCAGCCCGCATAAATCTTCGGGTGTTGGCGATCACCTCCATGGTATGCGCATCCACGGTGTAGGCGTGGAACAGATCGAATTGCATTTGGCCGATGATGGCTCCAAAGGCAGGCAGGTAGCGGCCCAATACGCCGTGTCGAGACATGCGGCGCAATTGTTTGGTCATGTTGTGGGGCACGCCCAATACCTGCATGAACAGCGCCCGATTGGCATCATTGCTGCGAAAAGCGTCGTCAATTAGGTGCGCATCACGGCGGATCAGGCGCTGTGTGTCTGGCTCGATCCGGTCCACGAGTGGATCGTTGCCAATCAACACAAAGATGTGCAACAGATTACTCGGTGTCCGAGTAAATACCGCGTCGTGTCGTGCGCGAATCCGACTATCAGCCACTTCAAAGTCGTCGTCGATCAGACGTACGTCAGGATCGCGTTTTTCATCATCCTCTGAAACGCGATGCTCAAAGACCTCTATCAGTAGCTCATTGAGCTGGCTCAGGGTCTTCATCCATCGGTAGTAGACCTGCATAAATTGCTCTACCGCCAATTTGTCTCCGTCGACCATATTCCAACGTGCTGCCAGCTGCTTTTGGTGGTCGAATAAAAGCCGATCCTCGGCTCTACTGCTCATACTGTGTAATGCAAAGCGCACCTGACTCAGAAAAGCTTTGCCCTGGTTGAGCTGGTCCAGCTCTGCACCACTGAGAAATTCAGGCGCCTCCGCGCCAGAGAGGCTTTTCCTGAAGCATCGCAGGGTGATCCACTCGATGACTTGTAAATCCCTTAATCCACCCGGTGAGCTTTTGATGTTGGGCTCCAGGGCATATTCGGTATTGCTGTATTTGTCATGGCGGTTCTGCTGCTCGCCCAACTTGCCGCGTATGAACTCATCGGGGGGCCACATGCGATCGGAGTCGGTCACTGCCTTGAGCTTTGACTCCAGTGCAGCGTCCCCCATTAAATGCCGGGACTCCATCATCGTTGTCACAACGGTAAGGTCCTCCCGCGCCAGCGTCTCGCACTCCTGTAGCGTCCTTACGCTGTGCCCGATCTGCAATCCGGTATCCCACAAGCTGGCAATGAAGCGCTCCAGGCACGGAGCTACATTTTTGGGCAACACGTCGCCTGAGAGGATCAGAATATCGATATCCGATTCTGGAAAGAGTTCCCCCCTGCCGTAGCCCCCGACGGCAATCAAGGCAATATCGGGCAACTCCCCGACGTGTTCCATCCACAGATGGGTTAAAACGGTGTCCACGATGCTGCTGGCTTGCCTGAGGAGTGGCGTCACCGGTTGCTCCGGTGTAAACGCCTCGGCCAATGCGTTTTTCGCACGCTTTAGGTACCCGCGGGTGCCTTGTGCCGTGCTGGCGGTGTCGTTGAGAAAAGCCTCGAGGGGCGGAATGTCGACGGTAGAGTGCAGATTAAAAGGGGAGGGTTTCATCAAGCCTCCGGGTGAACACCTCGCAGCCTGATTCAGTCACCCCTAGAGTATGTTCCCATTGGGCCGAAAGCCGCCCGTCCCGGGTGGTTACGGTCCAACCATCGTGGGCATTGAGCTTGGTATAGCGTTTACCCGCGTTAATCATCGGTTCGACGGTGAAAGTCATGCCGGGCTCCAGACACAGCCCCGTGCCCGCCCGTCCGTAATGCAATACCTGAGGTTCTTCATGAAACACCTGTCCGATACCGTGACCACAGTACTCCCTCACCACCGAGTAGTAGTTGCCCTCGGCATGCTGCTGAATCACGGCTCCCAAATCACCCAGGGTGGCGCCGGGCTTCACCAGTGCCAGGGCTCGATACAGACATTCCTGGGTAACTCGCATCAGTCGATCTGCATGGGGTGCGACATCTCCTACCCCGAGCATGATGCTGGTATCACCATGCCATCCATCCTTAATGACGGTGACATCGATATTGATAATATCGCCGCTGCGAAGCTTCTTGCTGTCAGATGGAATCCCATGACAGATGACTTCGTTGACCGAGGTGCAAATGGACTTTGGGAAGCCTTTGTAGTTGAGCGGCGCGGGGGTGGCCTTCTGCACATTCACGATATGGTCGTGGCAAATACGATCAATTTCACCGGTGGTCATTCCAACGGCTACCTGGGGAGCGATCATTTCCAATACTTCGGCCGCTAGACGGCCAGCCAGCCGCATGCCGTCAAGTTCAGATTCGGTTTTGGGCTTCACAGGGTTCATCGGTGTGCTTTTCGATTGTGACGTCAGCTGGATCGGGCGCAGTGTAACCGAACCTGGCGTGCATTTGTGACGCGCTTTCCCTGTGACCTTGGCTATGGTATAAAGCGCGCCGCTAAGATTTCTGCTTAGCGACAGCCCCAGTGGCAAATAGCACGTCCCTTTGTTTTTGTGGCCCCGGGTGCCGGTTTCCGGTTGGAGTCGCAATAAGGGATGGAAGGTTAACCCAAACAGAGAGTATGACTATGACGCAGGTAAGCATGCGTGACTTGCTGCAGGCAGGTGCGCACTTTGGACACCAGACCCGTTTCTGGAACCCTAAAATGGATCAATACATTTTTGGGGCCCGCAACAAAATCCACATCATTAATTTGGAGCACACCGTTCCGGCGTTCAACGATGCCTTAACCACGGTGAAGCGCCTTGCTGAGAATAAGAATCAAGTCATGTTCGTTGGCACCAAACGTGCCGCGGGAAAAATTATTGAGGAGCAGGCCCGCCGTTGTGGCATGCCCTTCGTAAGCCACCGCTGGCTGGGCGGCATGCTGACCAACTACAAGACGATTCGGTCCTCGATCAAGCGATTGCGTGAGCTTGAGGAGCAGGAGAGCGACGGCACCTTTGCCAAACTCACCAAGAAAGAGGCCCTGATGCGCTCGCGCATGAAGGAGAAGCTGGAACGTTCAATTGGTGGCATCAAGGAAATGTCTGGACTGCCCGATGTGTTGTTCGTGGTCGACGTAGACCACGAGCGAATTGCGGTAACAGAGGCGAATAAATTGGGAATCCCTGTGATTGGCATTGTTGATACCAACAGTGACCCCGACGGCGTGGATTATGTGATCCCGGGCAATGATGACGCCATTCGCGCGATCAAGCTCTATGTCGCAGCGGTAGCGGATGCGGTGATTGCCGGTAAAACGCAGGCCGGCGAGGTGGTCTCTGCCAGCGAATTTGTGGAGGTCACTGAGCCCGAGCAGCCGGTTGACGAGGCGGCTACTGCGGAGGAAACGACTCCACCGTCTGAAGAGGCGGCCCCTGAGCAACCTGCTGCAGTCGCACCCGCCGCTGCTGACAAAGCTGCTGACGAAGCCGCTGAAGCATCCTGATCGGTTAGCGCGGTCAGGGAGAAAGCATCCTGGGGATCATGGGTCCTCGATTCAAGGCATTATTTGTCCCTGCGGGGCGATTAACGAGGTGAAATCATGTCTGCTGCATTGGTGAAGGAACTGCGAGAACGGACGGGGCTGGGCCTTTTGGAGTGCAAAAAGGCGTTGGCAGAGGCGAACGGCGATGTCGACGCTGCGATCGAGGCCCTGCGCAAGTCGAGCGGGATGAAAGCGGCTAAGAAGGCCGGCAGGACCGCCGCGGATGGCGTTGTGGCGATCAAGACCGCCGATGATGGCGCGTTTGGCACTATGGTCGAGGTGAACAGCGAGACCGATTTCGTCGCTCGCGACGAGAATTTTCTCGGTTTCGTTGGTGCCGTGGTCGATAAAGCGTTTGCTCAACGCACTCCCGATGTAGAGACCCTGGCGGCCGACGACATTGAGGACGCGCGGCAGGCGCTGGTCCAGAAAATTGGGGAAAACATCAGTGTCCGACGGGTCGTTGCTCACGAAATTGAGGGCGGCGTGATCGGCGGCTACGTTCACGGCAACCATCGTATTGCCGTGCTGGTCGCCTTGAAGGGCGGATCAGACGAGTTGGCCCGGGATGTCGCGATGCACGTGGCGGCAGTGAGCCCTCAGGTGGTGTCTCCCACCGATATGCCCGACGAAGTGGTCGCGAAAGAACGCGAGATCTACGCCGCTCAAGCGGCTGACTCTGGCAAGCCGGCTGAGATTGTGGAGAAAATGATCGAAGGCCGAATTCGAAAGTTTTTGGCGGAGAACAGCTTGACAGAGCAAGCCTTTGTCAAAGACCCAGACCAGACCGTCGGTAAACTCGTCGCCGCAGCCGGTGCCGAGGTGGTGGGCTTTACTCGCTACGAGGTGGGTGAGGGCATTGAGGTGGAAAAGGTTGATTTTGCTGCAGAAGTTGCCGCACAGCTCGGAAGCGGATGAGACGCCGTTTCACTGCCGTCTCAGCGGTGTTAAGTATCACCAAGGTTTCCCTGTGATAAGACGCCTGAGGGTGCGTAGCATAGCGGAGTAACTGGACCTCGAGGGGCGCGCAAAATGGCTACCGATAAGATATACAAGCGCATTCTGCTGAAGTTGAGTGGTGAAGCGCTGACCGGTCAGGAGGCCTTCGGCATTGACCCTCGGGTTTTGGACCACCTCGCCCTCGAAATTGGCCAATTGGTGGGTATCGGGGTTCAGGTCGGTCTTGTGGTGGGTGGTGGCAACCTATTTAGAGGCGCCGCACTTAACGCAGCAGGCCTGGACAGGGTTACCGGTGACCATATGGGCATGCTGGCGACGGTCATGAATGCGCTGGCACTTCGCGATGCGCTGGAACGCTCCAATATAGCGACCCAAGCGATGTCCTCTATTCCCATGAGCGGCGTAGTCGAACATTATGACCGCCGAAAGGCGATTAGGGCGCTATCCAACGGGGACGTCGTCATTTTTGCGGCGGGGACCGGCAATCCCTTTTTCACCACGGATTCCTCTGCTTGCCTGCGTGGCATCGAAGTCAAGGCCGATATCGTGCTCAAGGCCACCAAAGTTGATGGCATCTATAGCGCCGACCCCGTGAGTAATCCGGAGGCGGTGAAGTACGACGTGCTCACCTACGATGAAGTGTTGGATAAGAAGCTGGGTGTGATGGATCTGACCGCAATCTGTTTGGTGCGCGATCATGATATGCCAGTCAGAGTTTTTGATATGGCACAGCGTGGCGCGCTATTGAATATCGTGCGCGGTGGTGACGAGGGAACCCTGATTCAGGCATGACGATATAAAGGGCGCGAAGGCGAAAAAATAATGATCGATGACATCAAGCAGGATACGGAAGAACGCATGGGTAAGTCCCTCGAAGCGCTCGGGCATAATTTCAACAAGATTCGCACAGGGCGCGCCCATCCGAGTTTGCTGGACAGTATTCGATTGGAATATTACGGCGCTGAGACTCCCCTCAATCAATTAGCCAATGTGAACATCGAAGATGCCCGCACGTTGAGTGTGGTTGCGTTTGACAAATCCATTACCCCAGACATAGAGCGAGCCATTATGAAGTCCGATCTGGGGCTGAATCCTGCGACCGCGGGCGAGGTGATCAGGATACCCATGCCTGTGCTCACCGAGGAGACGCGCAAGGGATACATCAAGCAGGCTAGAGCCGAGGCGGAGTCTGCTCGGGTGTCGGTGCGGAATGCGCGCCGGGATGCGCTCGGGATGCTCAAGGAGTTACTTAAGGAAAAGGAAATATCCGAGGACGAGGAGCGACGAGCCCAGGAGTCGGTGCAAAAACTGACAGATGCCTACGTTGCCAGAGTAGAGTCTGCCTTAACGGAAAAAGAATCGGACCTGATGGCGATATAAGGCGCGGCGGGAAAAACATTGAAAGCTTCTGATATTCAACTACGAACCGTTCCGCGCCACCTTGCTATTATCATGGACGGTAACAACCGTTGGGCACGCCGCGAGGGTTTTCCGGGCGTTGCCGGGCATCGTGCGGGCGCAGAAGTGGTTCGCGATATTGTAGAGGCCTGCGAGGCGCGGGGGATCCGCTACCTGACATTATTTGCTTTCTCCAGCGAAAACTGGGGGAGGCCCAGGGCTGAGGTTCGCGCTTTGCTGGCACTTTTGTCGCGTTACCTCCGAAATGAAGTCAGCAAGCTACAGTCGGATGGAGTGCAACTGCGTGTCATTGGGCGGCGTGATCGGTTTAGCCCAAGACTGCAGCGCCTGATCGCTGATGCTGAAGCCGCGACAGCGGCGGGGGAGAAGGCTACCCTCACCTTGGCATTAGATTATGGGGGGCGCTGGGATATGACCCAAGTGGCCAAAACGATTGCCCGGGATGTCAGGGACGGGAGATTGACTGACAACGACATCGATGAATCCCTTGTTGCGGCGCGTTTATCGACCGCAGCCCTGCCCGACCCCGATTTATGCATCCGGACAGCGGGCGAAACTCGGGTATCGAACTTTCTGCTGTGGCAGTTTGCCTACGCGGAATTTTGGTTCACAGAAGTGCTTTGGCCCGATTTTGATGAATCGGTGCTGGACTTGGCGCTGGCAGACTACGCGGTGCGCGAGCGTCGTTTTGGTGTGCGCCCGCTGGTACACGGTTACTGAGTCATGCCTCAGGTCTCCTCGGTGCTACGGCAACGTGTGGTGACGGCACTGGTATTAGTAGCAGGATTTCTGGCCACCTTGCTTTTAGCCCCTTTCCCCGTTCAGGCGGTTGTCTTCGCCGCGGTGGCCTCTGCGGGAGCCTGGGAATGGTCCAATCTGGTGGTTATCCGCGCTTCTGTACCACGACTGGCGTTTGCTTCGCTGGTGCCTATGGCGTGTGTGTCGCTGTGGGTGACGCTGGAGCTTGATGGTGCCGGCCCGATACTGCTTGGCCAACCGTTGCTGGCAGCGAGCGCCTTTTTATGGTCTGCCATGTTGCTGGCCTTAAAGTCTTACCCCGGTGCTGGCTGGCTATGGGAGCGGCCTTGGATCCGGGGTGCGATGGGTTGTTTGGTGTTAACTTCAACCTGGCTCGCCGTCGTCCTCTGTTTGCAGTTTGATTACGGCTCGATTGTTCTCTTTATGATGATCCTGACGATCGCCGCAGCTGACGTCGGCGCTTACTTCGTGGGCCGTCAATTTGGTCAACACCCGCTGGCCCGGGCCATCAGTCCTGGCAAGACCTGGGAGGGTTTTTGGGGCGGATTAGGCTGCGTTGCCTGTTTGGCAGTGCTTGTTTGGATGAACTTACCTCTCTCTCACGTGCACTTGAATCTGGGCTCGCTACTCGCCCTGGCGCTGGCGACCGCAGGCGCCTCTGTTGTGGGGGACCTTACGGTGAGCTTGTTGAAGCGGCAGGTAGGCCTCAAGGATTCGGGTTCCTTGCTGCCCGGTCATGGAGGGCTGCTGGACCGGCTGGACAGTATCTGCGGCGCCGCTCCGATTTTTGCGCTTGGCCTGCTCTTGCTGGGGTACTGAGTCTTGAGGCGAATTGCAGTGTTGGGGGCTACGGGTTCGATAGGGCGGTCAACCCTCGATGTCATCGCGCGACATCCTGATCGGTATCAGGCTTCAGTGCTTGCCGCCAATCGTTCGGTAGATGAGATGGAAGCGCTGTGCCTTCGCCACGCGCCCCAATATGCGGTGATGGGTGATGCGGGGACGGCGGCCGCGCTTGGAGCGCGTCTCCGGGATCGCGTGCCGACCGAGGTGTTGTCGGGGCCCGGAGAGCTCGATGATCTGGTGGCTGATCCGGCTATTCACACCGTGGTTGCCGGCATCGTCGGTTTTGCTGGTCTGGGTTCAGCGCTCAGTGCTGCGAGAGCGGGCAAGCACATTCTGCTCGCCAATAAAGAGGCATTGGTGAGCGCGGGGGGCTTGTTCATGGAAGCGGTGCGCTCCGGAGGCGCGACATTGCTACCGGTAGACAGCGAGCATAATGCCATGCACCAGTGTCTGCCGATCATGAACGATGGTCGGCCAGACATGAGTGACGTTGAAAAAATTGTTTTGACGGCCTCCGGCGGACCCTTTCGTGGACGCGCGAGGGCGGCGCTCGCGCATGTAACGCCTGAAGAGGCATGCGCTCACCCCAATTGGTCCATGGGGCAAAAAATTTCGGTGGATTCTGCGACGCTAGCGAACAAGGGTCTCGAATTGGCAGAAGCTTGCTGGTTGTTCGATCGGCATCCCGATCAAATCGAGATCGTGGTTCATCCGCAGAGCATTGTGCACTCGATGATCCGTTACCGGGACGGCTCGGTTCTGGCCCAATTGGGTCAGCCCGATATGCGGACCCCGATTGCCTACTGTCTTGCATGGCCCGAACGCATCGACGCGGGCGTGGCGCCGCTCGATATCATCGCGACGGGAAAACTCGAGTTTGAAGCGCCCGATCTCGCGGCATTTCCCTGTCTCGCCCTCGCGCAATGGGCAATTACTCAGCCGGGAGGTATGTGTGTTTTCAGCGCGGCTAATGAAGTGGCGGTGGCGGCGTTTTTGGCGGGCCGGATCCGTTTTACCGACATCGACCGGGTCATTGATGCCGTGCTGCGCACCATTAGCTTGGTGGAACCTGATACGCTGGACGCCGTCCAACGACTGGACGCCACGGCCCGAGAGGTGGCGACTGAGCAGATTGAACTCCTAAAGCCTCCCGGGAGCCTTTCTTGAGCGAGATTCTATTGTGGAAATAATCCAAACCGTACTCATCGCGCTAGCGACTTTCGCTATTGTCGTGACGGTGCACGAATACGGGCATTTTATGGTTGCCCGACGGTGTGGCGTTAAGGTGTTGCGCTTTTCCATTGGCTTTGGTCGTTCACTCCTGAAGTGGCGCGGGCAGGATGGTACCGAGTACGTCATCGCGGCGCTCCCTTTGGGTGGGTATGTGCGGATGGCTGACGAGCGCGAGGGAGACGTGGATGAGGCTGATCTGCCCCTCGCCTTTAATCGACAGCCGGTGCGGAGCCGGATGGCGATTGCCGCAGCGGGCCCGCTCGCCAATTTTTTGCTGGCGGTGTTGGTGCTGTGGGTTTTGTTTCTCAGGGGTCAGACCGGTTTGGTGCCCCTGGTCGATGCGGTCGAATCCGGCAGCCTCGCAGAAACCGCCGGGCTCCAATCCGGCGATGAAATTGTCGCGATCGATGGGCGTGCGACACCGACGGTCTCGGCAGTGAATTTCGCTCTGCTAGAGCGGTTGGGTGACTCTGGACAGCTTAATGTCGCGATGAAGCGGCCGGGAACAAACGTCACCCGGGAGTCTTCGGTCGCCCTATTCCAATGGCTCAAGGGTCAACAAGAGCCCAATTTGCTCGCTGCGCTGGGGGTATCGATTCAAATGCCGCTGGTGATTCCCCAAGTGGGTAACCTTAGCGAGGGCGGGGCGGCCATCAAGGCAGGGTTTGAAGTCGACGATATCATTGTCTCGGCAGATGGGCAGGCAATGACTTTATGGATGGATTGGGTCGAGCATGTCCGGGCTCGTCCTGATACACCAATGCGCGTTGTGGTGGAGCGAGGCGGTGTTCGTCAGATACTGGAGGTCACCCCCGCGCCAATGGACGCTGGTGGTGAGATCATTGGTTCAGTCGGCATGTCCGTTGCCTTGCCGGAGATTCCCGCGTCACAGCAGCGCCGGTTTGAGCGCGGTCCGCTGGAGGCTCTCGTGGCCTCGCTGGAACGAACTGGCGACCTGGTCGGATTCACCTTTACCTCCATCTCCAGAATGCTTCAGGGCTTGATATCGCCGGCTAACCTGTCGGGACCACTCACCATTGCTCAGGTTGCCGCGTCAACGGCTGAGGCGGGTTGGGTCGCATGGTTTGGTTTCGTCGCCTTACTCAGTGTGTCACTGGGAGCGCTCAATTTGTTGCCGATACCGGTGCTCGACGGTGGACACCTCCTGTTTTATTGCGTCGAAGCTGTGGTGGGCAGGCCTTTGCCGGAGCGGGTTCAGCTGATTGGTTATCAGATGGGGATGGTCGTAGTTCTCAGCATCATGGTTTTCGCCCTGTATAATGACGTTTCGAAATTCTGATTGCCCGCTATGACCGGCCATTCAACAAAGACATTGGGTGCGGCGTTGCTGTATCCTCTCGCTGCTATGCGGTATTGCCATGGCGTAGTAAGGCCACTGGCCAGCACAACCCTGTATTGTTGAGATTCGCTTTGACCACGTTGCGCTATTTGCTTTGGTCCCTGATGACCATCCTGACATTGACCGGGCTGTGCCAACCGGCGCTGGCGCAATCAGAACCCTTTGTGATTCAGGATATTCGGGTAGAGGGCCTACAGCGTATTTCTCCGGGGAGCGTATTTGCGGCGCTGCCGGTTGGCGTCGGCGATGCCATTGACACCTATGGCGTAAGAGCTGCCGCCAAGAGTCTTTTTGCCACGGGCAACTTTGACGATATTTCCATAGCCCGCGACGGCGGCGTTCTGGTGGTGGTGGTGGCGGAGCGACCCAGCATCAGTGAAATTACCATCGACGGGAACAAAGCGATTGAAACCGAAGCGCTCCTCGACGGATTGAAGGGGGCCGGGCTCGCCGTGGGGCAGGTATTCCAGCGTTCTACGCTGGAAGGCATGAAGCTCGAGCTGCAGCGCCAGTATGTGTTGCAGGGACGTTACGACGCGAGCATCGACTCCGAGGTGATCGCTGAGCCGCGAAATCGAGTATCTATCGCCATCGATGTCAACGAGGGCACCGTGGCAACGATCCAGCACATTAATGTTGTAGGCAACACCATTTTTTCCGATGAAGATCTGATCGATTTATTCGAATTGAAAACCGGCGGCTGGCTTTCGTTTTTTACCAGCGATAATAAGTATTCCAAAGAAAAACTGACCTCTGATCTGGAGACGTTGTCATCGTATTACCTCGACCGGGGTTACCTGCAATTCAACATCGATTCAACGCAGGTGGCGGTATCTCCCAACAAGGAAGAGGTCTATATCACCGCCAACGTCACCGAGGGCAACAAATTCACCGTCAGTGAGGTGGGCCTGAGCGGCGATCTGGTGCTGCCTGAGAGGGACCTCAGCCGTTTTCTGATCGTGCAGCCGGAGCAGGTGTATTCCCAGCAGCTGGTCACAGCCACGGAGGACTATTTAACACGGCGGCTGGGTAACGAGGGGTACAACTTTGCCAAAGTGACCGGCATGCCCGAGATCGATGAAGACAACAGTACGGTAGTAATGAAATTCTTTATCGATCCGGGTAAGCGGACCTATGTCAGGCGCATCAACTTTGCGGGCAACATGACCACGATGGACGATGTGCTGCGGCGGGAGATGCGCCAGATGGAATCTGCCCCGGCCTCCTCCGCCGCGATTGAGCAGTCGCGCATCCGCCTGGAGCGCCTTGGCTTCTTCAAGACCGCCAAATTTGAGACCAAAGAGGTCCCGGGCTCCGATGATCTGATCGATGTGGACTTCAGCGTTGAGGAGCAATCATTCGGCTCCATCGGCGGGAGTCTGGGTTATGCACAGGACGCCGGACTGATTCTTGGGCTGAATCTCCAGCAGAACAATTTCCTTGGCACTGGCCGCCGGGTTGGCATATCACTGAACTCCTCGCGTTATCAGGATGTGATCAGTCTGAATTACACGAACCCCTACTTTACCGAGGACGGCGTGAGTCGCGGATTCAGCACGTTTTATCGAAAAACGGACCTCTCCAAAATCAACGTCGCCAGCTATACCACGGATACGGTCGGCGCCAGCATAAACTTCGGTTACCCCATTAGTGAGACTCAGCGCCTTGGTTTCTCCGTTGGTGTGACCGACACCAAGATCACCTCGGGTTCCTACGCCGTGCAAGAGATCGCCACCAGCCCGGTATTGGCGCCAGAAATCGAATACTGGTTTTATTCCCAGCAGCAGCCCGACGGTACCTATGCTGCGGCGGAGGTGCTGCAACCGATCGACACAATCCCGCCCTCCGCGCTGTCGCCTCCGGATGGCGAGGGTTTTCTTGATCTCAATGGCAATAAATACCTGAACTACACGCTGACCGGGAGCTGGCTGCAGTCGACGCTAAACAGAGGGCAGTTGGCAACCCGCGGGGCCTCGCAATCACTCTCGCTTGAGGTGGCCGTGCCGCTGTCCGATCTGGAGTTCTTCAAACTGAACTATCGAGGTGAGATCTATTTTCCCCTGTTTGGCGAGTTCACGCTTCACCTTCGGGGCGAGGTGGGGTACGGGGATGGCTATGGATCTACCAGTGAATTGCCATTTTATGAACACTTTTTTGCTGGCGGATTTGGCTCTGTACGAGGTTACGAGACCAATACATTGGGGCCGCGTAGCACGCCTCCGGCAGTCTACAGCGCGAACACGGCGGTAACCGCCATCGACGAAAACGGTTTGCCCACCGAGTTCGGTGGCCCTGACGGCCGCGGCTATGGTTACAGCGTTGACCCAGTGACCGGAAAGATTCCAGTGCAGCAATTCTATAATGAGCCGGATCCTTTTGGGGGCAACGTGCTGATTGAGGGTAGCGCAGAAGTGTTGTTTCCTATGCCCTTTATCAAGGATCGGAGCTCAGTGCGTTCGGCGTTTTTTGTCGATGTGGGTAACGTTTTCAACACAAAATGCCGTGAAAATCAGGTGAATTGTTTTGGTATCGACGCGGGCGAATTGCGTTACTCTGTGGGCATCGGTGTGACGTGGTTGTCGGGCTTTGGGCCGCTCACATTCAGTTTGGCAAAACCATTGAATGCCAGCCCGATCGATGAGCGAGAGGTGTTTCAGTTCACCTTGGGCAGGGGCTTCTGATGGCAGAAAAATATGGAGAGGTTTCGATGAACGTACGAGTTTGGCTGGCAGGGTTGTTCTTGGTTCTGCCTACAGTGGTGTTGGCTCAGGGCCGCATCGCCGTGGTTAATCTGGAGCAAGCCATTCTGCAGACCGATGTGGCGCAGGAGCGTTTGGAAGAATTTGAAAGCAATGAAGACTTTGCTTCTGACAAAGCACAGTTTGATGCCCTAAGAGCGGAGCTCGACCAGTTGGTCAAAGATTTCCAGCGTGATCAGGCGGCTATGAGCGAGGAAGGGCAGGTGGCAGCGCGCCAGAAGATGGCGAGCAAACAGTCTGATCTTGAGTACGTGGCAAAAAAATTACAGACCCTGCAGACGCAAAATGCCCAGCGGGTCATGCAAGAGCTGGCGCCCCAGGCTCAGGAAGTCCTACGAGAGATTATCGAAACCGATCAGATAGGATTATTGCTGCAGCAACAGGCGGTAATCCACGCTGATCTTGGATACAACATCACCGCTAAAGTGTCTGACAAAATGAATCAAATGGGCGCGGAGTAACCGCGTCATGCCGGCGCTGGGGACGCTTGCTGCGGCTCTGGGGCTGGAGCTGAAGGGCGACCCGGATTGTGAGATCCGGTCCCTCGCCGCGCTGGAGTCAGCAAAGACTGATGATCTGAGTTTTGTTTCAGAGAAAAAGCACCTCGGCAAATTAGACCAGTGCTCGGCCGGCGCTGTCATCCTGCACCCCGATTGGTGTGAGCGCTGGCAAGGCAACGCACTGTTGAGTAGCGCACCCTACCTGGCCTATGCGAGAGCCACCGTGCTTTTCGACAATCACCCAGCCGCCAGCGGCCGGGTCGACAGCCGCGCCTTCGTTGCGGGGGACACCACCCTCGGCGCTGACGTCACCATCGACGTTGGGGCGTGCATCGAGTCTGGTGTGTCACTTGGTGACAGAGTTTGGGTTGGCGCAGGCGCCTATGTTGGCCAAGACGCTGTCATCGGCAGTGATACGGTGATCAAGCCGGGTGCCGTGATTTGTCATGCCGTCACTATTGGTGAGCGCTGCATGATCCATCCCAACGCGACCATAGGCTCGGACGGCTTTGGCTTTGCGCCGGGGCCCGATGGATGGGTCAAAATAGAACAACTGGCGAGTGTGGTGATTGGCAACGATGTGCAGATTGGCGCTAACTCGACAGTCGATAGAGGTGCACTCGAGGACACAGTGGTAGAAGACGGAGTAATCATCGATAACATGGTTCAAATCGGCCATGGTGCTCGGGTGGGTCAGCGCACCGCAATTGCGGCTCAGGCAGGTATTTCGGGGAGCACCCGCATCGGCGCCAGATGCGTTATCGCGGGTCAGGCGGGCATGGCCGGTCACCTCAGCATCGCGGACGACGTCCATATCGGTGGGCAGGGGCGCGTCGCCAGCTCAGTGACTGAGCCCGGTCATTATTCTTCCGGGACACCCGTCCAGCCTCTCCGCGCCTGGTTGCGGAGCGCCTCGCGGTTTACGCAGCTGGACCAAATGGCCCGACGCATTGCCGAGCTTGAAAAAGTCGCGGGATTGGACAAGAAAGAGGGAGAGCGCGCGTGACACTCGATATCGAGGAGATAAGACGGCGCCTGCCACATCGTTACCCTTTTTTGCTGGTGGATCGTGTTGTATCAGTGACCCCAGGTGAGCGCATTGAGGCGTACAAAAATCTCACCATCAACGAGCCCTTTTTTGATGGTCATTTTCCCGGCATGCCGGTATTTCCTGGCGTGTTGTTACTCGAGGCGATGGCCCAAGCAGCGGGGATACTCGGATTTGTCACCATGGATAAAACCCCTGCCGACGGCTCAATTTATTACTTTGTCGGGGCGGATAACCTCCGATTCAAGCGCCCCTGCGTGCCAGGCGATCAGGTCATGCTTTTCGCCACAGTGCTCAGCGAGCGTCGCGGTATCTGGAAGTTTGAGGTTGAGTCGAGAGTGGACGGCGAGTTGGCTGCCGCCGGTACCATTCTCTGTGCGAATCGTTGAAGCGTGATCCACGACACCGCCATTATCGATCCCAGCGCGCGACTCCATGATTCAGTGAGCGTCGGTCCCTGGACCCTGATTGGACCTGATGTCGAGATTGGCGAAGGCTCTGTGGTGGAGTCCCATGTAGTGATGAGGGGCCCGACCCGGATCGGTGCTCGTAATCATATTTATCAGTTTTCGACTGTGGGTGAGGCCACGCCCGATCTCAAATATCGGGATGAGCCGACCGAGCTACGCATTGGTGACGACAACGTTATCCGCGAGAACGTCACGATTCATCGTGGCACCGTCCAGGATCGCTCGCTGACTCAGATCGGCGATCGCAATCTCATCATGGCCTATGTCCACGTGGGACACGACAGCGTTGTTGGTAACGATACGATCCTGGTGAACAACACGGCACTGGCAGGGCATGTTGAAATTGGAGATTGGGCAATCCTCTCGGGATACACCTTGGTCCATCAGTTCTGCAAAATCGGTGCCCATAGCTTCAGTGGGATGGGCACGTCCATAGGCAAGGATGTCCCGGCTTTTGTTACGGTGGCCGGTAGCCCAGCGGTGGCCAAAACCATTAACACCGAAGGGTTGCGCAGACGGGGGTTCGATAGCAGTGAGATTGCCGCATTACGCCGCGCTTTCAAGATCGTATACCGCCAGGGACTGACTCTGGAGCTCGCACTCGAGCGGCTTCAGGATATGGTGGAAGACACCCCCAGCATTCAGATGCTGATCGACTCCTTGAAACAGTCACAGCGGGGAATCGTTCGGTAGTGACCCACGAGGGATTGCGACTGGGCATGTGCGCCGGCGAACCCTCCGGAGACATTCTAGCGGGCTCGCTATTGAGATTATGGCGGGAGTCGCGACCCAATATCGATGCCCGAGGAATCGGCGGTAGCGAGATGCAGGCGTCGGGGTTTGAGTCCATCAGCCCCATGGACCGGCTCTCTGTCATGGGGCTGGTAGAGCCACTAAAACGGCTACCAGAGTTGCTCAGGATCCGTAGTGCCCTGATTGCACAGCAGTTGGACTGGGCGCCCAATATTTTTTTAGGGGTCGACAGCCCAGATTTCAACTTGCCGATTGAAAGACGTTTGCGCGAACGTGGAATTACCACGGCCCATCTTGTCAGCCCCTCCGTATGGGCGTGGCGGCGTGGCAGGCTGAAAGGTATCCGCGCATCGGTCGACAAGATGCTCTGCCTATTGCCATTTGAGGTGCCGATATACGAACAGGCGGGTATTGACGCGGTCTGCGTGGGGCATCCGTTGATCGACGATCTGCAGCATCTGGCCCCCTCTGAACAGCTTCGTGTTGAGCTGGCCTTACCCAGCCAGAGACCGCTGCTGGCGGTATTGCCGGGTAGCCGTGAGGCGGAGGTGCGTCACCTCATGCCCGTTTTTGCAGAGACCATGGAGCTGATGCAGCGGCGCGATAGCAGTCTGTCCTTCGTCATTCCTGCCGCCGATTCCCATCGCGAATCGCAGATTCGTGAGACGCTCGCTGGTTATTCACTCAATGTGACGGTGACTACTGGTGGGGGTAGAGAAGTCATGGCTGCCAGCGATGCTGTTCTTCTGGCTTCTGGAACTGCCACGCTGGAAGCCATGCTTATGCGCAAGCCGATGGTAATTGCCTATCGCATGGCCCCCGCATCCTGGGCGCTCCTCTCGCGAATGGTTAAAACCCCTTATGTGGGGCTACCCAATATTCTGGCCGGACGAGCGGTGGTGCCAGAGCATTTGCAGCAGGAAGCCACAGCGGAGAAATTGGCGGAAGCGCTGAGCCGAGTGATGCACACTGAGGCAGGCAGTCAGCTCATTGCATTTGAGACCCTCGCTGAGCAGATCGGCGGTGGATTTGCCGAACGCACTATTACAGCGCTCCAATCCATGCTTCCTGCTTGATGGAGGCGGATCTCTTCAGTGACACCGTCGGGCATATTGTCGCCGGGGTTGACGAAGTCGGGCGAGGGCCCCTCGCGGGAGATGTGATCGCCGCGGCTGTCATTTTGCCCGACTATCCACTGGTGGGTTTGACTGATTCCAAGGCGCTATCGGAGTCACGGCGTGCCGCGTTCTTCGAGATAATTTGCAGCGAGGCAAAATCCTGGGCACTGGGCAGAAGTAGCGTCGCAGAGATTGATGAACTGAATATTCTTCAGGCGTCGTTGTTGGCGATGCGGCGTGCGGTGGAATCGCTCTCGATTCAACCGACGCTGGTTCTGGTTGATGGGAATCGATTGCCGCAATGGCCCTATGAGGCCCGGGCGATCGTCAAGGGGGACCAGAAGGAACCTGCGATCAGTGCGGCATCCATTGTTGCCAAAGTGACGCGAGATCGGGAGATGGTCGAGCTGGACCGGCGCTATCCGGGCTATGGATTGGCTGCCCACAAGGGATATCCCACGCGGGCGCATTTGGCCGCTTTGACGGCGCTTGGGGTGTCGCCGATTCATCGTCGCAGCTTTGGTCCGGTGAAGCGCTTGCTGGCGGACCCCGAGGTGGGATAGCGTGGCGTCATGACCACCTTCGTTCATCTGCGACTGCATACCGAATATTCGCTCATCGATGGGCTCTTGAGAATCAAACCGATGATGGCGCGGGTTGCCGAACTGGGTATGCCCGCGGTCGCGATCACCGACCACCACAATTTCTTCGGCTTGGTAAAAGCCTACAAGGCTGCGTCAGCGCTTGGGATCAAGCTCATTGTGGGTGCTGACTTGCACGTGGTGGATCCCTTGGACGAGGAGCGACACCACGAGCTTTGCTTGCTGGCCCAAAACGAGACGGGCTACCACCACCTGATGCTTCTGCTGTCGCGCGCTTATCAGCAAGGTCAGTATCTCGGGCGACCCAGAGTCCGGCTAGACTGGATCCAGAATCATGCCGAGGGACTCATTGCGTTATCAGGTGGGCGGCAGGGCGACATTGGTCAGGCACTGCTGCATGGCCGAGAAACCGACGCCCATGCCGCGCTAGGCAGATGGATGGAATGGTTTCCCACCCGCTTTTACCTCGAGATACAGCGGACCGGGCGGGCAGACGAAGAGGATTATCTTCATCGCGTGGTGGCGCTGGCTGGCGAGTACCAGTGCCCGGTAGTGGCTACCAACGACGTGCGCTTTTTGGCGTCAGAGGAGTTTGAGGCCCATGAGGCCAGGGTGTGTATTGGTGATGGTCGCACCCTCGATGATCCACGGCGCCTGCGCGCCTACTCGGATCAGCAATACTTGCGCTCTGCCGACGAAATGGTGGCGCTTTTCGCTGATATCCCCGAAGCGATTGAAAATACGATTGAGATTGCGCGCCGATGTTCTGTCTCCATGACGCTGGGGCAGCCTTTTCTCCCCAACTTCCCGGTACCCGAAGGAGAGGCGATCGAGCAGTTTCTGAGCCGCTTGTCCCACGAGGGCCTGGTCCGGCGGTTCCCCGATTGGACTCAAGCTCAGTTGGCCGCCTACCGCGACAGGCTTGATTTCGAGCTGGCAACGATCAACCAAATGGGGTTTCCGGGCTATTTTCTCGTGGTCATGGATTTCATTCGTTGGGCCAAGGAGCATGAAATACCGGTGGGCCCAGGCCGCGGTTCGGGCGCGGGGTCACTGGTTGCCTATGCGTTGGGTATCACTGATCTTGACCCCATCGCTTACGACCTCCTGTTTGAGCGCTTCCTGAACCCTGATCGCGTGTCGATGCCCGATTTCGACGTGGATTTTTGTATGGAGCGTCGCGACGAGGTCATCGAATATGTAGCGCAGACCTACGGGCGCCAAGCGGTGTCGCAGATC
Source organism: Halieaceae bacterium (assembly GCA_038102985.1). Lineage (GTDB taxonomy): Bacteria > Pseudomonadota > Gammaproteobacteria > Pseudomonadales > Halieaceae > Luminiphilus. The sequence goes on along the minus strand of JAYNYK010000010.1, from coordinate 12,510 downwards.
ATTACTTTCGGCACCATGGCGGCCAAAGCCGTCGTGCGCGATGTTGCGCGGGTACAGGGGAAGCCCTACGGGCTCGCCGATCGGATGTCCAAGCTGATCCCCTTCGAAGTGGGTATGACGCTGGCAAAGGCATTGGAGCAGGAAGAGCAACTGGTGCAACTCTTGGAGGAGGACAGTTCTGCTCAGGAAATTTGGGATATGGCCGTCCAGCTCGAAGGGGTGACGCGCAACGCAGGGAAGCATGCGGGTGGCGTGGTGATTGCACCCTCTGAACTGACCGACTTCTCGCCGGTTTATTGCGACGAGGAGGGGGGCGGACTGGTCACCCAGTACGACAAGAACGACGTTGAGGAAGCAGGGCTCGTCAAGTTCGATTTTCTCGGCCTGAGAACGCTGACCATTATTCAGTGGGCCATTGAGATGGTGGACTCTCGCGGTACCGATCCCCTCGATCTAGACCGGATTCCGCTCGATGATCCCGAGGTATTCCGCTTGCTGCAGGCGGGCGATACCACCGCGGTTTTTCAGCTCGAGAGTCGGGGGATGAAGGAACTGATCAAGAATTTACGGCCCGATTGTTTCGAGGACATCATCGCTCTGGTTGCGCTTTTTAGACCCGGTCCGCTGCAGTCCGGCATGGTCGAGAACTTCATTAATCGCAAGCACGGCAAGGAGCCGATTGCGTATCCGGACCCCCAGTACCAGCACGAATGGCTCAAGCCCATTCTCGAACCGACCTACGGGATTATCTTGTATCAGGAACAAGTGATGCAGATCGCCCAGGAGCTGGCGGGGTACACCCTGGGCGGGGCCGACCTGCTTCGCCGTGCCATGGGCAAGAAAAAACCGGAGGAAATGGCAAAACAGCGCAGCGTTTTTGAGGAGGGCGCGGCTGAAAAGGGCATTGATCCGGCACTGGCGATTAAAATTTTTGATTTGGTAGAAAAGTTCGCCGGATACGGATTTAACAAGTCGCACTCAGCGGCCTACGCGCTGGTTTCCTACCAAACCGCTTGGCTGAAGACCCATCATCCGGCCGAATTTATGGCGGCGGTGATGAGCTCGGACATTGATAACACCGACAAATTGCTGACCTTTCGCGACGAGGCCCGGCGCATGGGCTTGCAGGTTTTACCGCCCTCTATACAGAACGGCCTCTATGCTTTTTCGGTGACCCCAGAGGGACACATTCGCTACGGTCTGGGGGCGATAAAAGGATTGGGAGAGGGCCCCATCGCCAATCTGCTCGCCGCCCGCGAGGCCGGCGCCTTCGTCAGCCTGTTTGACTTGTGCGCCCGCACCGACCCACGCAAAGTTAATCGTCGGGCACTGGAGGCGCTGATCAAAAGCGGGGCATTGGATGAATTGGGAGTCGAGCGCTGGGTTCTCCTTGCGTCCCTTGACGATGCCATCCGCGCTGCCGAGCAGGTGGCCAACAATACGGCGGCGGGTATGCAGGATTTATTTGGTGAGGTAATTGCAGCGGGTGATTCGGCTGAGGACCCGTATCGTGCGTACCGACATTCTCGACCATGGACACTCACCGAACTGTTGAACGCAGAAAAAGAGAGTTTGGGCAGTTTTTTGAGCGGTCATCCAATGGAAGCCCACGAGTCCGAGGTGCGCAAATTTGCCCCCCGGCGCATTCGCGAACTTCAAGCCAACAGCCAGGCAGTGGTTGCGGGCTTGATCCTCGACATCAGAACGATCAAGACCCAGCGTGGCCCAATGGCCGTGCTCACCCTGGATGATGGCTCAGGACAGATTGAAGCCACCGTTTACAACGATGTATTCACCGAGCACCGCGATCTTCTGCAAAAAGATCGCATCGTCCTGCTCGAGGGACGTTTGCAAGTTGATGATTTCAATGGCGGTCTTGCCATGCGGACTAAAACAGCCCGATCTCTAGAGGAGGCCAGAAAAGCCAAGGTATCCCAGCTGCGCTTGAGGGTGCCCAGTCACCAGGTCGATGAGGCGTTCGGCAAGCTCTTGGCCAACACCTTGCGTCCTGCAGTTGGCGGCCAATGCCCGGTAGTGATGGAATATGTCCAGCCCATGGGCTCGGTTGAAATCCGCCTTGGAGGCGCTTGGCAGGTTCACCCCAGTGACGCTTTGTTGGATGAGCTTCGAGTCGCGGTAGGTAATGAGGCTGCTGAATGGGTCTATGAAACCTAGCGTTGTTGTGATTTTTATTTTTTGCCTAACGGGGTGTGGAGAAACCACCCCGCCCTGTTCAGACCTCGCTAAGTTCATCGTCGCCGACAGTGCTGGCTGCTTGGTGACCGGGGAGCACGGCACGTTACTGGTGAGAGACTGGAGTGGCCGCCTGGCCTTGCCCGGCGGCAGCGTAGAGCATGAGGAGAGTGCGCATTGCGGCGCCGAGCGAGAGCTCTTCGAGGAGACCGGGTTGTCAGTGACGGCGGGGGCCTTGGCCACGGTATTCGACAATGGGTTTCATGTGTTTTGGTGCCACGCTGACCCGGCCCTGGAGCCGAGGATCCAGCGGCCCCTGGAAATCAAGGAAGTGGGTTGGTGGCAGCCGGAGCGGGTCCCCGAGGTCGAGTGGCGCTATCCTGGCCAAGGTGCAGCGATCAGTGAGCTCCTCGCTAAGCGCGCCGCAACAGGTGGCCCCATTGACATGCAGGTGAAACGTTCATTAGCTCAGGAGACAGGCAATGACTGAAGATGTCCCGGAAGAAGCGCCACAGGGTGTGGCTCAAGACGCCATCGAAGCGGCGGTATTTCGACGCCTGTTACAGCACCTGGACAGCCGCAAGGATGTACAGAATATCGACCTGATGAATCTTGCGGGTTTCTGTCGTAATTGTCTGTCCAAATGGTACGCCGAGGCCGCTGGTGAGGCAGGGGTTGAGCTTGATAAAGAGTCGGCGAGAGAGATCGTCTATGGCATGCCCTATGCAGACTGGAAGGCGCGCTATCAGCTTGATGCGACCCCCGAGCAGCAGGCGGCATTTGCCGCGCAGAAAGAGCGTTCAGCCCGAGAGTAAATCCAGTACGGTCTCAAGCGATACGACATCGGCGTATTTGGCATTCATATCGTAGAGATTAGCCTCATGTGCCTCCAGGTCGCGATCGCCACAGGCCTCTCGGGGCACCAGCACTTTGTAATTGTTCTGCAGGCCGTCGACTGCGGTCGCCCGCACACAGCCGCTGGTTGTGAGGCCGGTGACCACGAGTGAATCCACATTGCGAGTTTTCAACCAGTCGTCGAGATCCGTGCCGTGGAAGCTACTCGCATGACGTTTCTCCAGCTGTAAATCGGTGGTTTGAAGCGGTAGCCTCGGATCAAACTGAACCCACTCCGAATCGGGTGTCAGCAGGTTCAACGCCGGTACTCGCGCGCGAAACACGCTCGCTTGGTCATCGCTGCGGTAGATGACGGTGGTGAGGACCACCGGGCGTTCGGCTTCATGAAAAGCGTTCATCAGTGTTACGTTGGCCGCCACCACCTCATCGGCTTCTGAGCCGAGTGGGCAGGTTGGGTCTGTGAAACCCTTCACGACATCTACGACCACCAGCGCCGGTGTGTCTCCGATTCCCGCGTCGACTCGCGCCAATGCCTTCCGCTTCGACATGATTGCAGTCTCCTATAGACACAGATGATCTTGTGCGCATCATGCGTGATCAAAGGGATTTCGTACAGAAACCTGTTGGCCGGAGTACAATTCAGGGTCAACCACGAGACGCCCCATCTATTGGTTTGCATGCGCCGCTGGCTCATACTGGCGCCCCCGAGGGAGAAGATCATGAGCGAACAGATCGTTATTAAAGAGGTCGCGGCACGCGATGGTTTGCAGGCACAACCCAAGCATCTGACGGTTGAGCAACGCAGAGGGCTGCTTGAGGCATTGGCACAAACAGGGGTGCCGGAGTTAGAGATAGGCTCTTTTGTCTCGCCCAAGGCGGTCCCACAGATGGCGGGCACCGACGAAATTGCTGCCAATTTACCTGTGGCATCGGTGGCGTACAGCGCCCTTGTGCCCAATATGAAGGGTTACGAGCTTGCCGTGCGCGCGGGCATCACCTCCCATGCCATCGCCCTCGCTGCGACCGAGGAGATGAACCAGAATAATATCCGCAAGGGCCTCGAAGAGACATTTGTGATGGGCGAGGAGATCCTTGATCGAGCAGCCGAGGAGGGCGTGGCGATCCACGCTTATCTCGCAGTGGCTTTTGAATGTCCCTATGAGGGCGCGGTGCCTGAAGCACGGGTGCTCGAGCAGGTGGAGCGGCTGATGCGGCACAAGCCCGCGAGGCTCGTCATTGCCGACACCATTGGCGCCGCGAACCCGGCTGCCGTTCAATCCATGATGACCCAACTGGTCGACCGCTACGGTCCGGAGCGCCTCGGGTGCCATTTTCATGATACGCGCGCTATGGGGCTTGCCAATGTCTATGCGGCGCTCCTGGCGGGTGTGCGACAGTTCGACGCCTCGGCCGGTGGTTTGGGTGGCTGCCCCTTTGCGCCGGGTGCCAAGGGCAATGTCGCCACCGAGGATGTCGTGATGCTTTGCGACTCCATGGGCTACCGCACTGGCGTCGCCATGCCCAAGCTGCTTGAGGCGGTGGCGTTGCTCAGCGACATGATTGGTGCCCCTCAGGGCGGCCGGGCGCACACCTGGTTGGCCAAGCAATGTGCATGAGCCGTTAATGTGCGGGTATCGGACGCCATTATTGGCCGGCAAAGTATCCGGGCATTCCTTACCGATAAGCCCGTGTCTGATGACCAGATTGAAGCGCTTCTGAATGTAGCCGCCCGCGCACCTTCAGGCTCCAATATTCAGCCTTGGCACGTTTATATCGTTCGTGATCAGCGCAAGGCTGCAATTACCGAAGTTTGCTCTTCACGCTATCTCAGTGGTGATGAGGGTGCCTACGAGTATCACTACTATCCGCGTGCGTGGCGCGAGCCCTATATTGGTCGGCGTCGACAAACGGGTTTTGGGCTCTACGGTTTGCTCGGGGTGGACCGCCGTGACCCGGCATCGGTCCAAGGATATCGGGTGCAGAACTATCAGTTTTTTGGGGCGCCGGTGGGGCTTTTTTTTACGATTGACCGCGATATGGAGCAGGGAAGCTGGCTCGACTACGGGATGTTCTTGCAGTCGTTCATGTTGGCTACCCGGGAGGCCGGTATGGAAAGCTGCGCGCAGGCGGCGTTCTGCCCTTACCACGACAGCGTCATGCCCTTACTCGGGGCGCCGGAGGAGCAGATGCTGGTCTGCGGTATGTCCCTCGGCTACGCCGACCCAGAGGCCTTGATCAACACTTATCGCACCTCTCGGCTCGACGCCCGGGATTTCATGACGGTGCTCTGCTGACCTTGATCAGCCTGCTCTGGCGACCATTTGCTTAGCGATAATCATCCGTTGAATTTCGTTGGTGCCCTCGCCGATACAAAGCAGGGGCGCATCGCGGTAGAAACGCTCTATCTCGTACTCAGGTGAGTAGCTGTAGCCGCCAAAGACGCGCATCGCATCGAGACTGTTCTGTACGGCGGCCTCTGAGGCAAAAAACTTGGCTTGCCCGGCCTCGAGGTCGCAGCGCTCATGACGATCGTATTTAGCAGCGGCCTGGTGCACCAGTAGTTCTGCGGCTGCGGCGCGCGTCGACATCTCGGCGAGTTTCAGCTGAATTGCTTGATGTTCTGCAATGGCCTTGCCAAAGGTTTTTCGCTCCATGGCGTAGTGGAGTGCCATATCAGTCGCGCCCTTGGCCATGCCGGCACCCCGCGCAGCGATATTGATGCGACCCAGTTCCAGACCGCCCGCCACTTGTTGAAAGCCCTTGCCCTCCTCACCGCCAACAAGGTTATCTGAGGAGACGCGGAAATCCTCGAAGATGAGTTCGGCACTGTCGATTGAGCGATAACCCAATTTCTTGAGCTTTTTACCCACGCTAAAGCCGTCCCCCTTTTCACAGATAAACAAACTCATCCCGCGATGACGCGGTGAGGCGGTGGGGTCAGTTTTGGTAAGCACCGCGAGGCAGTTCCCCTTGATGCCATTGGAGATCCAAGTCTTGGTGCCATTGAGAATGTAGTCGTCTCCGGCTTTTTTCGCTACCAGGCGAATGCCCTGCAAATCCGATCCCGCGTCGGGCTCAGTGAGGCCGATTCCGCCGCGGAGCTCGCCGGTGGCGAACTTCGGCAGAAATCGTTCCTTCTGCGCCTCAGTACCGGCGCGCTCGACACAGCTGGCCATGATCAGGTGCGAATTGAAAATGCCCGAGGGAGCCATCCAGACCTCGCAAATCCGCGAGACAATGCGCGCATAAGTCGATGCGCTGAGGCCCAGACCGCCATAAGCCTCTGAAATCGTTGCACCAAAAAGCCCCATCGCTTTCATCTGCTCAACAAGTTCAGTCGGATATTCGTCGGCTTGATCATACTCGCGTGCGATGGGGCGAAGCTCCTGCTCAACCCACTTATCAATGGCGGCGAGCATTTGTTTTTCGACAGCGGCGTCGTGACTCATTGGGGTCTCCTGCGATCGATGATTTAGGGGGTGCGCTTGGGCACCAAAATCTGGCGTTCAAAGACACAAACTTCGATATCGTCCTGATTGATGCCACGGGTGAGTACACTCACGATGCCGGCGTTGGGGCGCGACTTCGATTCGCGCTTATCGAGCACTTCGGTGTTGGCGTACAGGGTGTCGCCTGGGAAAACCGGCGCCGGCAGTTTGATTTCTTTCCAGCCCAAATTGGCAATAGCGGCCTCACTCACATCCGACACGCTCATGCCAACGATAATCGCGACGGTCAATGGGCTTGCTACCAGTGGCCGTCCGAACTCTGTCTCGGCCGCATATTCCTCATCAAAGTGCAGGGGGTGAGTGTTCATCGTGAGCAGGGTGAACCAGGCATTGTCGTGCTGGCTGATCGTTCTGCCGGGCAGATGGTGGTAGATGTCTCCCACGATGAAGTCTTCGAAATGACGACCTTTCTGATGCGCGTAGCGCGCGCGTGCGCTGGTTTTTGCCATGATGCGATACCTAAACGAGACAGAACGGGTTGTGGCTGAGCGAGATCTATCTAAAATGTCTGGACAAATAAAGTCTGGGGGGTTGAGAGCGCTGATGCAAGCCGAACCGAGAAAAAACCGAGGGGCCAAGGGGGCTATGAGCCGCGGGAATGGCAAAGCGCGTGGCACGTCCAACGGCAAAGAAGGCGCTACCCGGACACCGCTGTATCGAAAAATTTCCGACACCCTGCTCGAGGGAATTCGCGGCGGTAAGTTTCCCGTAGGCAGTTTCCTGCCCGGCGAGCTTGAATTGATCAACCGCTTCGGCGCCAGCCGCCACACGATTCGCGAGGCACTGCGGGTGCTTGAGGATATGGGGTTGGTCAAACGCCAGCGGGGTCGGGGCACCTTGGTGATCTCTACCGATGCGAACCCCGCTTTTGTTCAAATGGTGCGATCGCCGTCGGAGCTCTTCAGCTACCCGGACAGCAGTCAGTTTCGTTTGCTGACCGACCAACGCATGCTTGCCGACAAGGCCTTGGCGCGGGATTTGGACTGTGCAATTGGGCAGGAGTGGGTGCAGATAACGGGCCTGAGAACGCTGGGCAGTGATGGGTTGCCCATCTGCTGGGCAGACGTGTACGTGATCCCCGAGTATGGATCGATTGCCCAGCGTCTTGGGGGCAGCTCGCGGCCGGTTTATGAAATGATTGCCGAAACATTCAAGGAAGCGATCCAGAAGATTACCGTGCGGGTGACCGCCGGCACTATCGCTGAGCAGAAGGCGCAGGCGCTGGGCGTTGAGCCTGGTTCCCCCTCTTTGAGCGTGTGGCGTTTTTATCAGGGGGCGGGCGGTCGTGTGTTCGAGGTGTCCATCTCCGAACATCCGGCCAGTAATTTCAGCTATACCTTTGAATTTACGCGTGGGTGGCAGACTGCCGACCATTGGTCCTGGAGTAACTGACGTGACCGGAGCCGCAGGAACGCCGCTGCGCAGTTTCTTGTTCACCCCGGCGAACCACTCGCGGCGGGTGGAGAAGGTTTTTGAGATTGGGGCTGATGCTGTCATCCTGGATCTGGAGGATGCGGTCGCAATCAGTGAAAAGCCCGCGGCGCGGCAGTGCGTGGTCGACGCGTTCAGGGCCCGGCCTAATAGCAACACCAAGCATTATGTGCGAGTGAATGGTGTCGACACCTCCTATTGTGAAGATGACCTGAAAGCAACGGTGGGGCCCTGGCTGGACGGGGTAGTGTTGCCCAAGGTCGAGTCACGGGCCTGCCTTGACCGGCTCGAGCATTGGCTGGCGGCTGCAGAGGCGGCACAGGGGATGGCCGTGGGGCAGCTCGATGTGATGCCAATCATCGAGACGGCGGCAGGGGTAGAGTCGGCCAAGGCGGTTGCAACTGCGGACAGTCGTATCTGCCGTCTGGCCTTCGGCGGTGGCGACTATACGCTGGACCTGAACTACGAGTGGAATGCAGATGAGTCTGTGTTGGCTTATGCGCGCGCCCGACTCTCGCACGCGTCGCGCCTGGGAGATCTCGAGCCGCCCATTGATACCGTGGTGCTCCAAATTCGTGACGACGAGCGGTTCCTGAAGTCGGCCCGGCATGGCAAGCAGTTTGGCTTTGGCGGCAAGCTGTGTATTCACCCCAGTCAGGTACCCCTCACCCATGAGGTGTTCTCGCCCTCAGCGGAAGAGGTTGCTCATGCGCGCGCCGTGGTGGCGGCCTTTGAGGCAGCGGAGGCAGCGGGGTCAGCCTCTATTCAGCTCGACGGCTACTTCATTGATTACCCTATTGTGTATAAAAGTCAGCGGATTCTCGCGCTGGCCGATAAGCTAAAAAGTAGCTAACGCCATCGCGCCGGGAACCGAGAGGGTCGCGCCTATCTGCCGGTAACGAGTTTACAAATACCGGGAGGCCTGTGTTGTGATCGTTGGGGGTTAGGGTCGGCATTAGTTGACCCTTTGTGTATCATGTCCGGACATTTCCGGAGTTCCCTATGCAGCCCTCTCATCTCAAACAACCGGTGGCACCGTTGAGCCAGGCCATCGCTGCGCGAGCCTTGACGCTCGCGGTGGATGATGTGCCGCAGGATGTCTGGGACTACCTGAAACTGTGTATCGCAGATGCGGTGGGGATCGCCTTCGCCTCGCGACATTACGACTTTGCTACCAAGTCACTGCAATCACTGGACGTGCTGGGTAGCGAGGGGGGTGCCAGCATTATCGGGCAGGGTCGCAGGGTTGCCCTGCGCGATGCCGCTTTGATGAACGGCGTGCTCATTCACGGGCTCGACTACGACGACACCCACCTCGCCTCGGTTGTGCACTGTTCTGCCAGCGCCTTCCCGGCGGCGCTGGCACTGGCCGAGCGAAACCGGTCCGCAGGCCAGAACCTCTTGCTGGCGACGCTCATCGCTATTGAAATCGACGCATTGTTGGGCACTCAGGCAGGCGGTGTATTTCAGCAAGTGGGCTTTCACCCTACCGGCGTGGTGGGCGTTTTTGGCGCGACGGTAGCAGCGGCCCGATTGCTAGGTGGCGACGAGGCAGCCCTCGTCAGGAGCCAAGGCGTTGCGCTCAGTTTGAGTAGCGGCAGCATGGCGTTCCTCGACGACGGCAGTTGGACCAAGCGGTTACACCCCGGCTGGGCCGCGTCTGCCGCGTTGCAGGCCGCCTCTCTGGGGGTGAGCGGGTTTGAGGGCCCGGGCGAAGCCTATGGCGGGCGCTACGGTTTTTATTCTCTCTATGCGCCAGGCACTGCCGTGGAAACAGAGACCATCTCGACGCAGCTTTTTACGGATTGGGCGCTACGAACGGTGGCCATTAAGCCCTACCCGATCTGTCACTTTAACCATGCGCCGGTGGACGCCGCATTGTCCTTGCGCGAGCAATACGGGCCCGCTCTGGAAGCGATTGAATCGGTCACGGTGCTGCTCGACGAGCGGCAATTTGGCGTGGTGGTCGACCCCATCGAGGCCAAGCGCGCGCCGCAGAGTGAGTACGACGCCAAGTTTAGCGTGCCCTATGCCGTCGCTACGGCGCTGGTAAAGGGACACTTTGGTTTGGAAGAGCTGGAGGATGCCGCGCGACTCAATAGTGACGTACTTGCGCTCGCGCAGCGTATCGACTGTGAGCATGATGCTCGCTCGCAGTATCCCGATGCGTTTTCGGGGGGCGTTCGGATCAAGACCACCGACGGCCAGGTGCTGGAGCGTTTCGAGGCGATCAATCGGGGCGCGGCAGGGCAATTACTGGGCGTCGAGCAGGTGCACGAGAAATTTATGGCGAACTGCGCACTGGCGATAAGCCGTGAGCGCGCGGAGGCGCTTTGGGAATGTTTGCAACGATTGGATGAGCTGAACGACGTAACAGAGCTGATGCCACTGTTACGCGCCGAGCCAAACAGGGCGAGCTGAGCGCCCCAGGGAGTAACCAATGCTAATGAAAGCTGGCGGCCGCATCATGAGTGCAGCCGAGTACACAGAGAGCCTGCGAAGCTACAATCCCACGGTCTTTGTCGACGGTGACCGTATTGAATCAGTGGCGGACGAACCGCGTCTGCAGCCCGGTATTCGCGCAGTGGGGGTCACCTATGATTTTGCTCAGAAGCCAGAGTACGGCGGACTGATGCTGGCTGAGCAAAGCACCTCGGGCAAAACCGTCAACCGAATGTTGCAGGTCAACCGTCATTCCGAGGACCTTCTCTCCAAGCTTGAGGCAGTCCGGCTATTGTGTCGAGAGAGTGGCTGCGCACAGCGCTACCTAACTCACGATGCCCTCAATGCCATCTATCAGGCGACCTGGCAGATGTCAGAGGCAACTGGAGGCGAACAGCACGAGCGGTTTTTGTCTTATTTGCACCGCATTCAGGATGAAGATCTCACCCTTGGGGTAGCGATGACCGATGGCAAGGGTGACCGTAGCAAGCGTCCTGGCGACCAGACCATTGCCGACAGTTACGTACACATCACCCAACGTACTGCCGAGGGCATTGTGATCTCGGGCGCCAAGGCCATCGTTACCGGAGGGCCCTACATGCACGAGTTGCTGGTAATGCCGTGCCGAACGATGCGCAAAGAGGATGCCGACTTTGCCGTATGCTGTGCAGTGCCCATCGATGCCAAGGGGCTCACGATTATTTCTCGGCCGGCGGGTCGCCCGGGTGAGGCAGAAGCACAGTTCAGCGCCAAATATGGTCAGAGCGTGGCGGTATGTCATTTTGATGAGGTGGTTGTGCCCTGGGATCAGGTCTTCTTTGCCGGCGAGAGTGAGCACACCGAACACCTCGTCACGTCCTATGCCAACCATCATCGCCACAGCTGTATCGGCGCGCGAGCGGGCTTTGGCGATCTGTTGATTGGCGCCGGTTCGCTCATGACCGAAGCCAACGGACTCGATATGGAATCGGTGCCGCACCTGCGCGACAGCATGGCGGAACTGATCAAGTTAGTAGAGGGCTTCTTTGCCTGTGGGGTCGCTGCCTCGGTTTATGGGGTTGAGGATCCTTGCGGCTCGTGGATGCCCGAGCCTGTTTTCTCCAATGTCGGTAAACTGCTGTTGGCTACACAGATTTACGACATGCATCGCATCGCCCACGAGGTATCGGGCGGGTTGATCGTCGCGTTGCCGGGGCCTGATGAGGATCACAACCCGGCGACGTCCGGGGATCTCGCGACACTCCTCGCGGGTCGGCCCGATATACCCTATGACCAGCGTGCGCAAGTCGCTCGCTTTTTGGGCGATATCTCGGCGTCCTCAACGGGCGGCTGGTATTCGGTGATCAGCTTGCACGGGGGTGGTTCCCCTCAGGCCATGAAGCGAGAGATTTTCCGTCGTTACCCGATCGAGGAGCGGCGCGCATTGGTAGAACGGCTGCTGGATAGGGGGGTTGCTGAGACCGGCTCGTCGGGTGCGCCCAACCGGCAAAAGCAGCCCGGGCAGTGTTGCGCGACAGGGTGCCAGGTGCCACCTGCGACCACCGACACCTAGCCACGAGGTTCTTACCTCTGAACCTTTAGGTGTAGGTCGAGACATCCCCTCGCAAAGGCATTGGGTTCCAATTATTTGCGTGCCTGACTGTTTTGCCCTGTTTTGGCACTTTGCACGCGACTAATGCGTCGACAGTGCTGTTTTGTTATGTTCTCCCGCAAGTCGCCTGGCTGCGAAGCATTGCGAGCTGTCAGGCCCGATTGTTGACCTCTTAAAGGGTGTTGTATGGAGAATTTTGGTAGTGCCTTAGGTAGTGCCATCAGCGCAGAACCGCTCGTGACCGAGACGGTAGCGCATCTCAACGCGACGCTAGACCCCACGCTTTACTATCATAGTGGCGAGCACACAGCAGACGTGCTCACCCAAGCGCTGGCCCTAGCCAGAGACGATGGCCTGGATGAGCGGGATCTGCTTTTGATTGCCGTCTCCGCGGCATTTCACGACGCGGGCTTTCTCGATCAACGACCCAAAAATGAACCCATTGGTGAGCAGATGGCAGTGCAGGCCATTGCAGAGTCAGGACGATTT
>JAYNYK010000009.1:0-49617 GCA_038102985.1 Halieaceae bacterium | reverse complement strand
GCGTTCATGCGTTTCTCCAGTCAAGGACCATTTTCAGGCAGCGGGGGTCGGAAAATGCTTGTTGATAAGCAGTCTCAGCGCTGTCGTAGGGCTGGTCATGGGTGATGATGCCGTGCAATGAAAGGTCTCCCCCTGAGACCAGATCCATTGCGGTTTGCATATCTTCAGGTAGCCATTCGGCGCTGATGCGAACATCAATTTCGCGCATAAAAGCGGCGGGAAAATTAAATGTGATAGGCGCTGCATAAAACCCGGCGAGCAATACGGTGGCGTGTTTTGCCAGATGATGAACGGCTTGATCAATAATGGCGGCGGTGCCGCTGACATCGCAGACGCGTCGGTAGTCGCGGCGATCGTCCGTGGCGGGATCGATCACGGGATAGTCAAAATCACCCTCCCGGCGCTCGGGAGCGGTTTCCCACACGGTTGGCGCCACCTGATAGCGCGCCTCAATCACTCTTGCCAGCAGTCTGCCCAGGGCGCCGTGACCGATGACGAGGTCTGGCGGTCCCAGGTCATCAAGGCGCCGTGCGGCGTGGCACGCCGTGGCAGCCAGCGCTAGCAGGACACCGGTCGAATCCGTTTCCCCGGGGAGTTTCACCAATCGCTTAGCGGGGACTACCAGCGCGCGCGCCGCGCCACCAAAAAGCCCGTGCACATTGGTAAATCCGCGACTACCGGGCACAAATACCCGTTGCCCTATCTCCAGTTGCGCTTCTTTGCCGCACGCGACGACATTACCCACGCTCTCATATCCGGGTACCAATGGATAAGAGAGTCCGGGGAAGGGGGGCATGCGACCGTCCCACAGTAACCTTTCGGTACCCGTGCTGATGCCGGTCCATTGGACCTCGACAACGCAATCTGTGCTGTGGGGTTCTGGCAACTCAACGGGCCTTAACGACATTTCTCCCGGTTGCTCAAAAACCACCGCAGTAGATGTTGCTCCCATGGCGGTACTCTCTGCCCTTTTTCTTGCCTTTATTTGGCTATCAAGGCCCTCACGACTGCGCCTTGTCGGCGTCAAAGCACCCTTTTGGGGCGCCTCAGTCATTCGGACTCATTTTGTAATAATAAATTAACACGTAAATGTGTCAAATAATACATACAAATAGATTTTTTGGTGCAGGTGCCGCGAGGGCTAATCCGGGGACTTTTCTGCGACCAGAAGCCGCGTGAGTGCGGGGATGGGTGTCTTAAACTCGCGAATGCGCGTGAAGCCGGCAGCCAGGCACATTGCCTGTAGCTCTTGGGCGGTTCGCGGCCGCCCACTGCCCATTGCCCACAGGTAGAAGCTGAAATAGGTGTCGCCGATTGATTCTGCACCAGCGGTGCCCGCCATCGGTTCGGCGATGAGTAGACGGCCGCCTGGTTGCAGGGCGTCATACAAGCGGCAAAGCAGTTGTCTGACGGGCTCGTCGTCATGGTCATGCAGCACGCGGATTAGCGAAAATAGCTCGGTATTCTGAGGGAGCGGCGACTGAAACATATCGGTGGCGACAAAGCGGATATCGCTCGCCACGCTCTGGCTTTTGGCCTCGCTGACGACTTCAGGAAGGTCTAAGACGGTCGTGCTGAGGTCCGGATACCGCTGTTTCACCGCGCGGGCAAACTGGCCCGTGCCCCCAGCGACATCAATCAGGGAGGTGTCATCTTCAAGGGAGTAGCTGTCGAGGATATGATCGGCAATCAGCGCGAGGGAGCTGCTCATCAGTCGGCTGTACTCGCGGTGGCTGTCCTCCGTTCGGGCGGCCCCGGGCACGTAGCTCCAGTAGTTTCGCAAGCCAGACTGTTCGCGATGTCGCAGAATCGCGAGGGGGTCAGCGAGGTCGCGGTAAAGCACCATATGGTGGCGGACCATGTCGGCGACGCCCGGATTGCCGAGTACCGAGGCGCCCAGCTCACCCACCATCCAGTGGCCCGGCGACACTTCATCGGTCAATTTGAGTGCGCGGGCGGCGGTCAGTAGTGTAAAGGCAGCCTGAGTGGTTAATCCGCACATCGCAGCCACCGACTTTGTGGTCTCGATCCTGCCCTGAAGCACCGCCAAGAGATTACTTTGTATCACCGCAGTGAGGGTCTGCGTATAGACAAAACCTGCGGTAAGGTGATGAAGTTCAACGGCTTTTTGGCTAGCGATACGCCTTACAAGTGGTGTTTTTGCCGCCCATTTCTGGAATCTCTGGTTCGCGAGAATGCGATTACGAAGGAGGCGCCAGCGACACCGCCAGTCTGAGGGTGTGGGTTGTGGGTCTGGCCAGGTGTCGGGGTCGGCGAGCATATTTCAGGCCGCGGTGCGGCCCAGTTTCTCGGGTACAAATCGCTCCGACTGTGCGCGGACAAGCCGCACTAAATTTGCTCTTCCCGTACAGTGGGGCACGCTATCAAGGCCCTCCTCAAGCAGCTGCTTGAGGCGGTCGGTTGCACCGTCCAACCCCAGTTCCTGCACGGCGCTCGGACGCCCCAGTTTGGCGTCGATGCCCACGGGTTTCCCAATGATATCTGGATCCCCAACGGCGTCTTTAATGTCATCTGCCACCTGAAACGCCTCACCGATACAGGCGCCAAGATTGACCCAGGGACCCGGGTCCACCCCCGCCGAGGCGGCGCCAGCACACGTCGCGGCAATAAATAGCGCACCGGTTTTGGCGCGGTGGTAGCGGGAGACGTCGACGCTGGGTTCGCACTCCCAAGCCTGGCCTGCCGCGATGCCATGAGGTGCACCGACACCGCGAGCCAAAATGGAGAGGACCAATGGCACCCGCTCTGCGCGCACGCTGTGGATCGCATGGACCGCCAACGTTTGAAATGCGGCGACAATCAGTGCGTCTCCTGTCAGTACGGCAATGCGTTCGCCAAATTTGGCGTGGACCGAGGGTTTGCCCCGTCGTTCGTGGGCATCGTCAAAACAGGGAAGGTCATCGTGAACCAGTGAGGCGCAGTGAAGAAATTCCACCGCGGTTGCTGCTGCTGCCGCCAAGGGCCTGTCGCTGCTGTTGTTGGCAAGGGCGACTGCCATGCAGAGCTGCGGTCGCACCCGGGCACCGCCAGGGAAAACCGCATGCTGCATCGCCTCGGCCAGCAGCGGGGGGCATTGCGCGGTCACGTGCTCCGCGAGGTACTCCCGGATATCGTCCTCGCAGTCAAGTTGCGGGTCCTGCATTGCGCGCACTCCCATCAGTGTCATCTCTAAATGACATATATTGCTGTTATAATTAAATGACACGCTACGCCAGTCGTTGGCCGGGTGCAACCCCCATGATGAAAACAACCGTGATGCAATCAGCAACCCCCTCCGTCGCCGGCATGGCCTCACGAGGCATTGGCTTTGATGCGACGGTTAAGCCGGGGGGTTATCGCTGGTGGTATGTGGATGGTTTCAGTGACTGCGGCCGTTTCGGTGTGACGGTGATCGCGTTTATCGGGAGCGTGTTCTCGCCTTACTATTTTCGAGCGCGGCGTCGACCGGGGACCCGTGCTGAAGATCACGTGAGCCTTAATGTCATTCTCTACGGTCGCAGCAACAGCCGCTGGTGCATGACGGAGCGGGGCGCGGCCTCGCTGCAGCAGCAAGCCGACAGACTCTCGATCGGGCCTAGTCACCTTCATTTGACAGATTCGGCACTGCTCATTGACGTGCAAGAGCGCGCCACACCCTTGGGTCAATCGGTGGCAGGACGCATCAGTCTGTTTTTCGATCAGAGGTCAGAGGAATGCTTTGAGTTGGACGGTGAGGGGGATCACTGGTGGTGGCCCATTGCCCCTCAGGCCAGAGTGCAGGTCGCCATGGCGCGACCTGATCTGAGATGGGAGGGGAGCGCTTATCTGGATGCCAATGCCGGTGAGCGCCCTATCGAAAGTGCATTTAGCTCGTGGAACTGGTGTCGCGGGCACTCCGCGGACAAGGGTTGTGAAATTCATTACGACGCGCAACTGCTAAACGGCGGAGAAAAGCGGCTGTCCCTGCGTTTAGATGATGAGGGAAGTTTGGTGCGGATCGATACCCCTGGCGTGCGTCAATTGCCCAAAGGTCCCATTTGGCGGGTGGCACGGCCTGCATGCATAGATGCCCAAGCACCCTGCCGCGTTCGGACTTTGGAAGACACGCCTTTTTACACCCGATCATATATTGAGACCGATACCAGCCATTTTATGCATGAGAGTCTTGACCTCGAACGTTTCTGCAAGCCCTGGGTGCAGTGGCTGTTGCCGTTTCGAATGCCGCGAGTGTCGGGGCGCCGCGCCGTCGGTTAATCCTGGTCGCTGGATTGGACGTGTATCGCCATTTCGTCTCGCTGCCCCATGACAAGGAATAACTCCAGCATCCATGAAGCGCTGGGCGAGAAGCGCCGCGGTGACTGTGGGTTTTGTAATTCATTGCTCCGCGCCACAGCGCTGATCAAAAATTGATTCTCAGGTGCGCAGGGGGCCGACAGAATTTCCGGATTGGCGGTCGCGCCACGAATCAAGCCCAGCAGGATCTGACACTTGCGTCCGGTGGAGACCACGGCGCGCTGGCTGACTGGGTCATAGCCTTCCTGAGCCAGAGTGCGTCCAATATCTGCATAGAGTCGTCGCGCCGCCCATATGCCCGGGCGGCATCGGCGGGGCAACTGTCGGATGCCTTCATCGGCCTGTCGGTAGCGGTCATCTGCCTCCTTCAGTAGACGCTTCAACACTGCCGTGAGGCGTGGGCTGGGCTGAGGATTGCGGATGAAATTGTCAGGGTCGATACCCTGCTCTTGTAGCAGTGTTCGAGGAAGATACAGTCGCCCCGCCCGCGCATCTTCACCCACGTCGCGGCAGATGTTGGTGAGCTGCATTGCGACGCCGAGATCCGCGGCCCGGGCCAGCGTGCGAGCATCCCTGATGCCCATCAACATGGCCATCATCACGCCAACGGCCCCCGCCACCCGCGCACCATACTCCAACACGTCATCTAGCGTTTCGTACCGGCGACCGGTGGCGTCCCACTCAAAGCCCTCGAGTAGCGCGTCGAGCAGTGGCCTGGGTAGACCATGATCGGTGACAATTTGGCTCAGCACCCGGTCGACAGGGTGATTTTCCGGTGTCGCGGCATAAATGAGATCGAGCCTATGGTGCAGGATTTTCAGCGCCTGACGGGGATCGTCTCCAAGGTCGACCAAGTCGTCGGCGATTCGGCAGAAGGCGTAAAGACCGCAGGCCGACTCCCGCAGCGTCAGCGGCAAAAACTGTGAGGCAATATGGAATGAGCGCGAGCCATGAGACAGCAGCTTGCGACATGCGTTCATGTCGGTGTGCGGCGTGGTGATTTGCAGATCGTTACGCATGCTGTGTGGCGGGCATTGGAACAAGCTGATCAATAACTTTTGCTGACGAGATCACCGCGGGCATTCCTGCGCCCGGGTGAGTACCCGCGCCAACCAGATACAAGCCTTTGATATTCTCGCTGCGATTATGAGGTCTGAACCAGGCGCTCTGGGTAATCCGTGGCTCATAGCCAAAAGCCGCGCCTTTGACAGAGTTCAATCGATCATGAAAATCTTGGGGTGTCAGCAGTCTGGATGTGACAATGCGTTCTCGCAGGCCCGGGAGCATAGTTTCTTCCAGCCGCGTGCAGATGCGTTCTTTGAAGGTCTCTGCGTAGGCGGGCCAATCCACATTGGCATCGAGGTGCGGTACTGGCGCCAACACGTAAAAGGTATCGCAGCCTTCGGGCGCAAGCGCGGGATCCGTTTCGGTCGGTCTGTGCAGGTAGAGACTGAAATCCTCGGCCAAGACTTTGCGTTTGAAGATATCGTCCAGAAGTCCCTGATAGCGGGGCCCAAGGATGACAGAATGGTGAGGCACATCTGGATACTGTCCGCGTGTGCCGAAGTACCAAACGAAGAGACCGTTCGAAAAATGCGAGCGTTCAATCTTCCGGTCCGTCCATCGCTTGCGGTGTTCGGGCTTAATCAGGTGGCGGTAGGTCCAGGCGGCATCGGCGTTGGATACGACGATGTCGCTTTTGATAACGCGGCCATCTTTGAGCTGCACGCCTCGGACAGCGCCCGACTCGACAAGGATCTCCTCAACCTCTGCGTTGCACTCGATCAGCCCGCCCTGTCCCTCGATGAGTGAGGCCATGCCTCTGACGATGCTACCCGTGCCGCCCATCGCTGACCACACGCCGAAACGTTGCTCAAGATAGGAGATGAGCGTGTAGACGCTGGTCACTGAGAACGGGTTGCCGCCAATCAGGAGCGGGTGAAAACTCATCGTCATACGCAGCTGTGGGTCGCGAATGTAGCGCGACACGAGTCTGTACACACTGCGATCTGCCCGCAGCCGAATGAGTTGCGGCATGAATTTAAACAGCGCCAGCAACGAGTCGAAAGGTTTGTCGACTAAGCCCTCAAAGCCAACCTTGTAGCGATCCTCACTGGCCTTCAGGTAACGCTCGTAGCCCGCGGCATCGGCTTCGTTATAGTTTTTGATTTGTTCAATATTGCGCGCCTTGTCGCCGGAGTAATCGAAGATGCGCCCATCGTCAAAGCGAATCCGAAAAAACGGATCCATGGGTCGCAAGTCCACGTCGTCAGCGAATGTTTTGCCGCAAAGGCGCCAGAGTTCCTCAAGGAGAAAGGGCGCGGTGACAATGGTGGGTCCCGCGTCGAAGGTAAAGCCATCCTGCCGGTAGACATAGGCCCTTCCCCCCGGCGCATCCAGCTTTTCCAGCATATGCACCCGATAGCCTTTGGCGCCCAGTCGGATCGCCGCAGCGAGGCCCCCAAAGCCTGTGCCGATGACCAGCGCAGTGGGGCGCGGGTCTGTGGTGCCAAGGGCATCGAAGGCGGATTGCGCAATATTCATAAATTAACGACACTTTGACTGTCATTTATATTTGACAGTGTAACAGTGCAGTATTGCACCTGCACTCCTTTCTTTTTACGGTCTCCCGGTGGTTTCGGTGACGAGCTCGTTGAAGAGGTCGACAAAAACCGCCGGAGATTCCTCGTGACCAAGGTGGCCCAGCGTTGGCACCAGACACGTTTTAATATGGCGCAACAAGGGGGCTACTGCGGTGCTGCGGGTGGGGGGTATCGTGCGATCCCCCTCGCAGGCCGCGAGCCACACGACCGCGTTCAGGTCGGGCAGACGATCAAGTAGCGGTGGCAGATCCCAGCCTCCCATCATCCGTAACGTTCCAGCGATATGCTCGGGGTTTCCCAGCAGCGCGTCGTAACATTTTGAGCTTAGCGGCGTCACGTGAGATCCCGTGTCTGCGAGCATCGACGCCGTGGCGCGCCACCTCAACGTGGGTGAAGCGAGTGCATTGGGTAGCCAGCGGCTCCGGGAAAGCCACTTGGCGGCGCCGCTGAAAAACGGTGCGGCCATCGCCCCGAAAGGTGTGAATGCCGCGTTGATGCAGAGCAGTCCTCGGGGTGTGCGTGGCAGGTCCAGGGCCAGCTGTGCAGCGAGTGCTGAGCCCGCCGAATGCCCAATGATCCACTCGGGTGCGGCGTTGAGCCGCCCCAGCAGTGCGCGCAGGTACCGAGAAAAAGCCCTCAGGCCAACTCGCTCCGGGGGGAGTAGCGTCGTGAACCCCTGCCCGGGTAAATCTGGCGTGATCACGCGGTATTGTCTGGCAAGCTGTTCGGTCATGCCCGCAAAAGAGTGGCTCGAGGCGCCGGCGCCGTGCAACATCAGCAGGTCGGGCCCCGCGCCTGTCACCTGAACATGAAAGTATATGTCGTCAATCGGAATAAATTGACTGGCAGAGGACAGGGGCCAGAAATCGGCGACTTCTGACCAGCGCTGTTCAGGGTTCATAGCGTCGCCGCTCGAATCGTCCGATTCAGCGTTTTTGCATCGGCTTTGGGCAGAGCGATATAGGCGCTGTGCAGCGCGTCAGCAAGCGCTTTGGCGCGAGGCTGAGGGCGCTGTGCGGTATCGATGACAAGACCGCCCGTCGCGCTTTGTGCCAGCGCGCGTGCGGCGAGCAGCGCATCCCGCGTGCCGGCCTCGCGATTACGTGCACCGTCACGGGCGACGTTTGCAGCACCGTCAGTCAGCAACACATAGTGGGTGGTAAGTCCTTGCTTTGCGCTGCGTTGAGCGGTTTCCCGGGTCAAATCCAGTGCCGCCGCCATGGGAGTGGCGCCGCCGCCCGGCAGGGCAGCGAGTGACTTTTTTGCCCGCACCAAGGAGCGAGTTGGGGGTAGCAGTAGCTCGGCACCGTCGTCGCGAAAGGCGATGAGTGCCACCTGATCGCGACGGACATAACAATCCGCCAGCAGCAGTTCAACCGCGCCTTTGGCCTCTGCGAGCCGTTGCATGGCAGCTGAGCCAGAGGCGTCCACGACAAAGAGCGTGAGTGTCTCGCGACGCTGCTGAAACCGGGTCAAATGAATGTCGTCGCGTCGAATCTCCAGCCGCCGGGCATCAGGGCCTCGTTCTTGTTTGCGCAGGGGCTGCCAGGGCGCGGCAGCACGCAGGGTCGCGAGAATATTGACTCTGCCGCCTCTGCGATGATCGCCGCGAAAGACGCCGGTGGGACGTCCTCTTTGCTGATGCCGATGCTGAGCGCCCGATGCTCCGGCGCTGCTCTGGCGCAGCTTGGCGGCGCGGGTCTGCAGTTGTTCTAACAAACCAGGAGGGAGCATAGCCAAGGCGGCTTGGAGCAGGCGATCCTCTTCCGGGGGCTGCTCCTCCCGGGGTGGCGCCTGTTCTTCCTCATTTTCTTCTTCGGGTGGTGGCGCCTCATTTTCAGGCGCGTTGAATTCCGGCAGTTGCCGCGCCTTGGGTAACAGACACAGCCTTACCGCCCGCGAGAGGTCTTCTTCATTGGTGTTGCTCCGGGCTTCAATGGCGGCGCAGGCGCGCATAACCTTCAGGCCGGCGATGAGCGGGCGAGGCGATTCGATACCCAGCGACGAACCGATGCTGCAGAGCGCATCGTAGTGCTGGGCTATCACACTCACGTGTTCGAGCGTGTCTTTGGCCTGATCAATGCTTGTAGCATCAAACACCTCGTCTTCGGCATCGTGAATGCCAATCGCTTCCAGATTCACGGTAACGCCAAGGCGGTCCGCCAGCGCGGGGTGAATCGTTTCTTCTTCGGTTCCCTCATCACTGACTATCAGGGTCAGTCGAGCAGCGGCGCTACCGGTAATGCCGTCCCGGGCAATATGCAGTTCGCCTTCTTCGAGGGCGGTGCAGAGGTGATGCACCGTATTGCGGGGCATGCGCTCCGCCATGGCCGCGATCACAATGCGTTGATCGCATTCGGCCAGCAGCCCGGATGCGGCGATCGGTCTACCGTGTTCGAGCGTAGCGCTGAGGTCTGTGCCCCCCAACAACCGCGCCTCTGATACGTTGGCGGGAATTTTTCTCAAGAAGGGCTGCCTCGAGAGGTCTTTGACTCGCTCTAGCCAATAGTCCTTCACAGGTCCGGGAGGCGCCCGTAAATGCACACCACCCAGAGCGTGCCCGAGCAGTACGACAATTGCCGCGGCCCACTCGGCGTCGACCCAGGGGGAGAAGTTATCTGTGGTGGTCATTACCAAATAGTTCAGCCACTGCGCGCTCTACGCGGCTGTCGGCGCTGGATTCGTCCAGTGGGTCCCGCCGCAACCGGTGCCGCAGTACCGATGTCGAAACCGTTTTAAGGTGCGAGAGCGTCGCGGCATTTTTGCCCTCTAACGCCGCCAATGCCCGTGCGCTGCGGACCAAAGTGAGTTCCCCTCGAAGGCCATCTGTGCCGAGGGAGAGGCAAAGGCGGGCAGCGGTCTCTAGTAAATCGGCGGGCGTATCCACGTCGTCGAGGCTGGCTCGAGCGTTTTGGATTTTGCGACGTAGTGCGCCCTCCTTGCGGGCCCATTTTTTTTTGAAGGCGGCGCGATCGTGATCGAATGCCTCTCGCTGGCGAATAATTTCCACACGAGTGGGCACGTCCGCGGGTGTGCGAATATCCACCGATAACCCAAAGCGATCCTGAAGTTGTGGGCGCAGTTCGCCCTCCTCAGGATTGCCGCTACCGACCAATACGAAACGCGCGGGGTGGCGAATGCTCAAGCCCTCTCGCTCGACGACATTCTCGCCCGAGGCGGCCACGTCAAGCAGCGCGTCGACAATGTGATCCTCGAGCAGATTCACCTCATCCACGTACAAAAAGCCGCGGTTGGCTTGCGCCAACAGACCGGGCTGAAAAGCCTTTTCACCGTTGACCAGGGCGCGCTCAATATCCAATGCGCCGACAACGCGATCCTCTGTGGAGCCCAGCGGCAGGTCGACAACCGGGATGGTGACAGCGCGGGAAGCGGGGGTTTCCGCTGGTTTACCACAGTGCGCGCACAAACCGGGGCGGGGAGTGGTTGGGTCGCATTGATAGAGGCACTGATCGACGACGTCAATGCTGGGTAGCATGGCCGCCAAAGCCCGAATGGTGGTGGATTTACCCGTGCCGCGCTCGCCGAGCACCAGCACCCCACCCACGCCGGGATCGACCGCCGCAATCATCAGCGCGCGCTTCATGTCTTCCTGACCGACGATTGCGGTGAATGGAAAAGCGATGCCCATCAATGCCCCCTATCGCTACCTATCTTGAGTTGGCATTCCTCGTCTTGGCGATGAAAACTGCCGCGCCGCTTCGTTGGGTGAAGGGCTACCCCTTTGTATGTCATTTAAATTATACTAATAAACTGTCAAATTGCATTGATGGTTATATCATGGCTGAGCCGCTGACGCCTGCTTTGGACTCGGAACAATTTGCCTTTCCGCTGAACGGAGGGGTCACGCTGCGAGGCTATCGGGGTGAAGTCGATGAGGGCACACCGCTGGTGTTGCTTCACAGTATCAATGCCGCGCCCAGCGCAATGGAAATGCGGCCGCTTTTCGAGTATTACCGCGACAAGCGACCGGTTTGGGCGCCGGATCTGCCCGGATTCGGTTTATCCGACCGCCCAGATGTCCGCTACAGCAGCGGTCTCTATGCCCGGTGGTTAGCAGAGTGGCTCGAAAGTCTGCCCGGGCCAGCCGACATTGTGGCGCTATCGCTAACGGGCGAATTCATGGCGCGGGCCATTCTGGAACAGGGCACTCGCGTGCGGAGCCTGAGTCTGATCTCTCCCACCGGCATGAGCAATCGCCTGCCCCGACCGTTGTCCCATGGCTCGCCCATTGATCGCTTGTTGAGATCGCGCTGGGTGGGACAACCCCTGTTTCGGGCGTTGACCAGTCGGCCGAGCGTCAGATGGTTTCTAGGGCAAGCCTTTGTTGGTGCTACACCCGAATATTTGGTGCAGTACGCCTGTGAGACGACGCGGCAGCCGGGGGCGCACTACGCGCCGCTGAAATTTCTGACATTCAACCTGTTCACTGAGCAAGCGATTTCCCGGTTGTACAGCCGGTTGAAAATTCCTTGTCTGGTGCTTTTTGATCAAGACCCGAACATCGGTTTTGATCGCCTGCCAGAATTAACGGAGGTCTATAGCAACTGGGCCGCCAAGCAGCTGTCCCCCAGTCTCGGTTTGCCCCATTGGGAACTGACTCACGATACGATCAACGCGCTCGAGGACTTTTGGGTGCCGCCGGGGCGGGGCGCGATGGCGTCAGCCGACATCCCTGATGACAGCATGCGCCGCCAGTCGGCCTGAGAGGGTGGCCATCGGCACTCCCGGGCCGGGATGAACGCTACCGCCAGACAGATACAGGCCCCGTAGTCGGCTTCGTGCGCCCGGGCGGGTAAAGCTGGACCAGATGCCGTGGGATGCACCCCCGTAGAGCGAACCACCGCTGGCAGGAAAGCGCCCATGCCAGTCGTTAGGTGTCGTGCTCACGCAGTCGCTGTCTCGAAAGTTCAAATTCAGCCCACATCGGTCTAGCACAGCGAGGGCGTTGTCTCGGGTTCTGGCTACCCGGTCTTTGTCCCATGTTTGTCGATCGCCGTCTGCAGGTGCATTGACGAGCATCAGCATGCGCTCAACGCCGTTGAGCGCTCGGCGGGGTCCACGGTCCTGAGCGCAGAGATAAACGGTTGGTTTTTTTGGAACGGAGCGTTCGCGGAAAAGCGCGTTGAATTCGCTGGGATAATCGGACTCGAAGAAGACGTTGTGATGATCGAGGTCGAAACCGGAACTGCTCCCTTTGATGCACCAGGTGAGTGCCGAGAGTCCGCGCTTTTGTGCTGGTCTGGGTTTCACGGCGCGCATCGCACCAACGCCCAGCTGGCCCGTCGCCAACGCATTGCTGTCGCCATTGAAAACAACCACATCTGCCGGCAAGGTGGTTCCATCCTCGAGCCGAACACCGGCTGCCCTGTTGCCCTTCACCAGTACTTCGCTGACGTGGCTATTAAAGTGAAGATCTGCCCCAAGGCTTTGTGCCAACGTCGCCATGGACGCAGCCAATCGGTGCATGCCGCCCTCAACCAACCACACGCCCTCCAACTCAACATGAGCGATTAACATCAGCGTCGCCGGCGTACTAAGAGGAGAGGAGCCCACGTAGGTCGCGTAACGGGCGAAGAGCTGTCGCAAACGCTCATCTGGAAAAAATTGACCCAGCGCTCGCCACAGGTTTGGGGCAGGTCGCGCGGCGACCAAAGAGCTGGGGCGGTGCTCTCGAAGCACTCGACTCACGAGCGCTACCGGGCTGGGTTTTGGCGCCTTCATAAAGGTATTCGACAAAGTCTGGTGAATCTTGGCGCTTTGGCTGTAGAACCGCTCGAAACCTAACGCGTTATCGTTCCCCGCAAACGCCTCGATCGATCGCCTCGATTGGGCCAGATTAGGGTAAAGATCCAATACGCCGCCGCGACTCCAGGCGTGTCGGGCAATGATTGGGCTATTTAACAGGGAAAGATGGTCCTCGAGGCGCGCCCCGGCATCGGTGAAAAGCTGCTCAAAAATTGAGCGCATGGTGAGCACGGTCGGGCCGCCGTCTACCAATCGGTTATCGACCTCGCGGGTATGCATTTTACCCCCGGGGGTCGCTGCACGTTCCAGTACTGTGACTTGGAAACCGGACCTGGCTAAATCGATTCCTGCCGCAAGACCACCCGCGCCGGCGCCCACTACGATCGCGTGTCTGGCGGTCATGCTACACGCCATTTACGAGCGACGGGTCGCGTTACCGCGCGCTGGTGATAAACGATCAGCGTTAATCCAACCACCAGTGGAATGGCCCAGAGGCCCGGTTGCAGGGCCAACTCCGGAAGCAGACGCACAGCGCCAAAAGCGAAAAAGGCGGTGTATACCGAAATGCCCGCGCCGATCAGGCATTTGATGTGTTCTTTAATGCGATCACTGGGCAGGGGGTTGGGTTTGTAGATAAACCAAAGGTTGGTCGCGACTGTCGCGAACCCCACCATTGAGATGCCCATCATCATGGGCTCAGCGGCGCCCACGCCACGCGCAAAACAATTGACCGACACCAGGGTGAGAACTGCCTGGGACAGCAGGTTATGCCACACACGATTCCGGCAATGATCAGCGCCGTGACGCATGCTGAGCCAGCCTTGCCAGGCGAGATTGATTGTCAGGGTGGCGAGATACAGCATCATCCAGCCAAAGATGTTGGTTATCGCTAGCGGGTCTGAAAAAACAGGGTGATCGGCCAGATGAGGATGGGTGCCCGTCGGATCGTAGAGCGTGGTAAGACTGATTGCGACCGCAGTGAAGCCGGTGACGATCATGGACTGGACGAACAGAGTGCCGGCGCGCCGATGCAACCGACCTCCTTTGCGACCGGCAACGGGAATCCAAATGACACAGAGCCCTACCGACCCTGTGGCAATGTGCAGGCCGACCAGCCATTCGAACAGCGTGTGGCTCGACAGCATCAGACCGCCCCTCCATACTGCGCGCAGTGATCTGGAAGCCCGAAATGACAGCGTCGGCCCCTTACATTCCTCCCAAACCCTTGTCGCTTTGGTCGGTCGTCGCGCTGGCCCGTGTGCTGTGGAAAGGGGACGGTAACCTGTTGGAGTTGTTGCCCGCGGCTGCCTATCACTTTGACGTCGGTAACCTCGGTTACTCGCGACGCTCCACGGTACTGTTCAATGACCCCGAGGCTGTTCGCGAGATTATGCGTGACGCCGACGGCGTCTTCCCGAAAAGCGATTTGATGGTAAACGCCCTCGAACATCTTATCGGCGACAGCATTTTTGTGACTGACGGTGAGCGATGGAAAAGACAGCGCGCGATGATCGATCCCGCGTTCTCCCATATGCGCATCAGTCACGCTTTTGCGGCAATGCAGGCAGCGGTCAGCGACCATTTGGTCACTCTGAGAGACAGAGCAACCTCTGGAGAGGCGTTTTCTCTGGATCTGGCCATGAGTCATCTGACCGCCGATATTATCTGTCGCACGGTGTTTTCTACGCCACTGCAGTCGGGAGTGGCTGTGGATGTTTTTGAGGACTTCACTTTGTTCGAACGCTCCGCAGTGCAGGTCGATGTTTTGCGCTTGATCGTGAAGCCTGCGTGGAGCGATACACCGCAACCGCCCCAAGTGCTTGCTGCCTGTGAACGGATTCGCCGTCATCTGGGAAAATTGGTGGACTCCCATCTGGGCGAGCCAGATCGTTTTGATGACATTGCCAGCAGCGTCATCGCTGCGCGGGACCAGACGACAGGCGAACCCTTTTCGCGTGAGGAGTTGATCGACCAGCTTGGCGTATTTTTCCTGGCGGGCCATGAGACGACGGCGAGCGCTCTGACGTGGGCGTTTTATATTCTTGCGGCGCAGCCGCATTGGGTGGATCGACTTCGCGAGGAAATTGACCGCGTGGCAGGGGAGGCCCCACTGACCTTTGAATTGACCCGGCAACTGCCCCTGGTGAAAGCCTTTTTCAAAGAGACCTTGCGCCTTTACCCCCCCATCACCTTTATGCCGCGGGTGGCGCTGCGCGAGACGACGGTGGCGGGGCGGCGTTTGCGCAAAGGCGCCTTGGTCATGATCGCACCCTGGACGTTGCAGCGTCATTCCAAATGGTGGTCCGATCCGCATACGTTTGCGCCCGAGCGATTCTTGCCGCAGAACGAAGGCGCACTGACGCCCGGCGCCTATATTCCCTTTGGTCAGGGGCCCCATACCTGTGTCGGTGCTGGATTTGCCCAAACCGAGAGTGTGCTGATTCTCGCCGAATTGGTTCGACATTTCGATTGGGTGTTGAGTCCTGATCAACAGGTGCGCCCCGCCGCGCGCATGACCACCCGGCCGGCCAGGCAGATCATGCTTCACGTTGCCCACCGCGCTCCATAGCGTCGGTCTCGGCTTGCCTGTTTCGGTCAAACCAATGCCAGGCGACATCACATTGACTGGCATCGCCGATGGTCATCCCTCGGGTCAGTGATCGCCAGATGAACTCCCAGCACAGGGGCGTCATGAGGAGGAAAGGCAGCGGGTCGCGCCAAGACCACACTGCGTCGCGCGAGGTAACCAGGTCGCGCAAGCAACGGGCCAGATCGCGGAGCTGAAAGCGGAACAGGTATTTGTACGCCTCCGTCAACGTGGAATAGCTCCATTGGGCGCGTTTCCCTGCGGCGCTGATCGGCGCTGGTTCGCTTGCTTCGCCCATCACGGCTGCGCCCAGCCATGCCTCGTCGATGAAGTGGACGCCACTGCTAAGCCGAGGGTTGCATTCGATCCCCCAGGGGATGCCGCTGTGGTCAAGGATAAAATCAAAGCTGACAAAACCGGTCACGCCGGTATCCGCCAAAAATTGATCAATCCAGCGCTTTACAGAGAATGGGGTAGGTGCACTGTGAAATCCGACCGCAACCGTGCCGCTGTGGGTGCTGCCACGATAGCTGGCGGTCGCTTTTACCTCACCACTATCCACCCAACTCAGCGTGCACAGGTGGGTACCCACCACCCGCCGCTGTAGCAGCATGTCGTTTGAGGCCGCGGGCAGGCTACTGCCTTGCTCGATGAATGAGACTTCGGTGCCCGAGCAGCCCCGTCTGGGCTTCAGCACGCAATCGGTCTGCCTGATAAGCGCGCGGGTCTCGGGATCAGCAGTTGTAAACACGGAGGGTGCTGTGACGCCCCTCGCAATGGCATGGTCTGCAAAGAGTAGCTTGTCATGCCACTGCTCAATCCATTGGGAAGACGGGCCGACGTAACGGACACCTGCAGGTAGACGCTGCGCCAGATTGGCCACGTGACAGATTTCCTCGGAGGCAGGGATTAAGTCCGTCACTTGCTCCCGGGCAATGATATCGAGGATGTCTTGTTCCCAGGCGTTCACATCATCGTTGGGCGCCGTTACCTGATAATTCACGGCCACCGCACGGCTCACGGAGCAAAGCTGGCGTTTCAGTGGGTCGGCCACAATTACCCTGACACCCTCGCGATGAAGTGCCCGTGCCAATGTCAGCGCTTTGGGAAAGCGTCCAACTGTCAATAGTGCGGTTCTCGCCACCATTCTGAATCAATACTGCCCCTATGTACTAATAGTTGTACTGTATTTGTGTCTAACAATCTATACGTAAACGCGATGAAAAGTGGCATTGAGCCCCGAAAACTGCGGCAACGGTCCGACGCTGTGCCTGCCGTGGCCATCGGTTTGTCTTCTGGAACCTGAGGCAAAAAAGTAAGACAGGTCGACACCGGGTGCGTAGTAAGTGGGTGGAGACGAAGAGTCAGCTCATGTTGACGCGCTGCGTTGGCGGAACGGTTAGCCGCAGGCATGAGTTGGCTGCGCGAAACGTCCGCTGTTGTCGGGTAGGCGCCTGAGTTAAGGTGCCCGCCCAAATTGCTACCGAGTGAGATGAATCATTGCTATGAATGCCAAAGTTGATCTGCCGGGATATACCCGCTATCCAAAACTCTTTTCGCCCTTGGACCTGGGTCATACGCAGCTGCGTAACCGATGCATCATGGGGTCGATGCACACCGGCCTTGAGGAGCAACCCGACGGCTTCGAGCGCATGGCGGCTTTCTACGCCGAGCGGGCCGCTGGTGGTGTGGGCATGATCATCACGGGCGGGATCTCTCCCAATGAAGAGGGCGGTATGGTCGTGACTGACGAGCATGGCAAACCGCTGGCGGCAGCATCCAAGCTGAACACTGAGGAAGAGGCGGCAGGCCATCGCACGGTTACCGACGCAGTGCACAACGCGGCGCCCGATTGCAAAATTTGTCTGCAGATTCTGCATATGGGGCCGCTGGCCTATAACGCCGGGGCCGTGGCGCCCTCCCCAGTTCGGTCACGCATCGGTGCGTTTTCGCCCAATGAGCTGGACGAGGCAGGTATTGAAAAGCAGATAGCCGACCACGCGCACTGCGCGACCCTTGCCAAGCAGGCGGGCTACGACGGCGTCGAGATCATCGGCTCCGCCGGTTACCTGCTATCGACTTTTCTGGTAGAAAAAACGAACCAGCGCACGGATCAATGGGGCGGCAGTTACGAGAACCGCATGCGTTTTCCAGTCGAGGTGGTGCGACGCGTGCGCGAGGTGGTAGGACCCGACTTTATTGTTATTTTCCGAATCGCTGCGATGGATATGTTGCAAGGTGGCATGAGCTGGGATGAGATTGCCCTGCTCTCCAAAGCACTTGAGGCTGCCGGGGTATCCATCATCTCAACGCACTTTACCTGGCATGAATCGCAGGTGCCGACTATTGCCACCATGGTGCCGAGGCGGGCCTTTACCGGTGTCACGCGGCGGGTACGCAACGAAGTGTCCGTGCCCGTGATTACCTCAAACCGCATCAACATGCCGGATGTCGCCGAGGCGGTTTTGGCAGATGGGGACGCGGATCTGGTCTCTATGGCGCGTCCCATGTTGGCCGATGCGGAGTTGATGAAAAAATCGGCGGAGGGTCGTGAACACGAAATCAACACCTGTATCGCCTGCAATCAGGCGTGTCTTGATCATACGTTTGCGATGAAAACGACCTCTTGCCTAGTCAACCCCAGAGCCTGTCATGAGACAGTGTTGAATTGGGCGCCAGCCACCGCAACCAAAAATATCGCGGTCATCGGTGCCGGGCCCGCAGGGCTCGCTTATGCCACAGTCGCGGCTGAGCGCGGCCACCGCGTCACGCTATTTGACGGAGCCGATGAAATTGGAGGTCAGTTCAATCTGGCCAAGCAGGTACCGGGCAAAGAGGAGTTCCACGAAACGATTCGCTACTACCGAGCCATGCTGGAAAAACACCAGGTAAACGTGAAGTTGGGCACTCGCGTGGGCGCCGAGGCGCTGACTGATACCGGGTTCGACCACATTGTAATCGCTACCGGTATTAATCCCCGCGTTCCCCAGATTCCGGGCATCGATCACGACAAAGTCGTGGGGTATATCGATGCGATCAAAGGCAATAGGCCGGTGGGCAAAAAAGTTGCGGTAGTGGGTGCCGGCGGCATTGGTTTCGACGTTACCGAACTGATTACCCATGAGGGCACCAGCTCGGCATTGAATATCGATCTGTTTGCGAAGGAGTGGGGTGTCGATTTTGAAAATCATCCCCGCGGCGGTGTCACCGGGGTCGAGCCGGTGGTGCACAAGGCGGATCGTGAAGTCTGGCTGATGCAGCGCAAAGACACGCCGGTAGGCCGTGGACTTGGTAAAACCACTGGATGGACCAAACGCCTGCTGCTGAATCGTCGCGGTGTCAACATGATCAACGCGGTGGAGTACGTGCGTATTGATGATGACGGTTTGCATGTGCTGGTCGGCGGACAACCGAAATCATTTGATGTCGATACGGTGATTATTTGTGCTGGCCAGGAGCCAGAGCGCAGTTTGTATGATGCGCTGGAAGCGAGAGGCCTGTCGGTAGAGTTGGTCGGGGGAGCCTTTGAGGCTACCGAACTCGACGCCAAAACCGCGATCAATCAGGCGACCCGGCTCGCTGCAGCGATTTAGGAGCGACGCCGGACAGCGGGGGCTGCCCAGCGCCAGAGGTGGGTTGGTCCCTAACCCTAGTGCGCGTGACACCAGAGCTTTTGACTGGCACCCTGCGCGCCGCGTTTAGTTACTGTTCAGAAGAGGAAGATCACCCATGGCTCGCTGGGAATGCATAGTTTGCGGACTGATTTACGACGAGAAAGAGGGCTGGCCGGAAGATGGCATTGCTCCCGGGACGAAGTGGGAAGATGTGCCCGAGGATTGGACCTGTCCGGATTGCGGCGTCGGCAAGGCGGACTTCGAATTAATTCCCGGATCCGACGCCGAGGATACAACGGCTGATTCCGGAGCGGCGTCCGGGCCTACCGTCCGCAGCGTGGTTGTCATCGGTTCGGGGCTTGCCGGTTATGGTCTGGTGCGCGAGCTGCGCCGCAGGGATGACGCTGTGGCCATCACGGTATTGACGTCGGATGGTGGCGAGGGTTATTCCAAGCCGATGATTTCGACGGGCTACACCAAGGGCTTCGACGCCGATAAATTGACGGCGCAACGTGCAGATGAGCTGGCTGAGCAGTTAAACGTGACGGTACGTACCCGCACCCGGGTGGCCAGAATCGATACCGGTGCCCAGCAGATCCACCTCGAGGGCGGTGAAGTGCTCCCCTACAGCGAGTTGGTGCTGGCCCTCGGTGCAGAGCTGATTCGCCCGCCGATTTCGGGGGATGCGGCGGAAGATGTTCTCGGTGTCAATGACCTCGACGACTATCGCCGTTTTCAGGACCTGCTGGCGGCGAAGGGCGCGAAGAAGGTTGCGATTATCGGTGCCGGCCTTATTGGTTGTGAATTCACCAATGATCTGGTCAACGGTGGCTTCACCGTGGAAGCGGTGGACCCCATGGGATGGTGTTTACCCACCTTGCTCCCGGAACGATCGGGTCGGGCCGTGCAGGCGGCGCTGGAAGAAAAGGGCGCTACCTTCCATTTTGGCCCTTTGGCCACTGAGGTGAATCATGCCGATGACCGTTATGTTGTCAGCTTGAACGACGGTAATACCATTGAGGCTGACGCGGTGCTATGCGCGGTCGGTGTGCGTCCGCGAACGCAACTCGCTCGAGAGGCCGGCATTGAGGTGAATCGTGGCATTGTTACCAACCGGGAACTACTCACCAGCGCACCCCATGTCTACGCCATGGGAGATTGCGCCGAAGTTGAGGGACACGTATTGGTGTACGTGGCGCCGCTTATGGCCTGCGCGCGCGCACTGGCTGCGACATTGGCAGGCGAGCCCACAGTGGTGACTTACCCCCCGATGCCGGTGGCGATCAAAACACCGGCGTGCCCGGTAGTGGTGTCGCCGCCCGCGCAGAATGCGCAGGGGGACTGGCATTTTGAGGGCGAGGCCCCTGACATCAAGGCGTTATTCCGATCTAGTGCCGGTGACTTGCTGGGCTTTGCACTTACGGGTCACACGGTCAAGGAGCGTATGGCCTTGACCAAGGAATTACCCGACATCCTGAGCTGAATTTCTCTGTCAGGCCTGGCGCCCTGATGCAGGGCCCTTGCACCTTTCAATGACTGAGTAGCGTTTCGAGCTTTTCCTGATCTGCAACAAAGCGTCGGATCCCATCGCTCAGCTTTTCGGCAACCATGGGATCCTGATTATTCGCAAATAAAAAGGCACTTTGGCTGAGTGCAGCCGGTCGTGGCGATCGCTTGCCATCGTCACACAGGTGCTGCGGGAGCGCTTCGTCGTCTGCTTCAAGCTGCTGTAACAGATCTGGACTGATGGTCAGCCGGTCGCAGCCCGCGAGCGCCTCTACCTGACCGGTGTTGCGGAAGCTGGCACCCATGACCACCGTCTCGTAGCCGTGCGCCTTGAAGTGTTGGTATATCCGGGTCACAGATTGCACGCCCGGGTCATCCGCGGGGTCGGTAATCACTAGATCGGTATTGGCGGTGTACCAGTCGGTAATCCTTCCGACGAAAGGTGAGATTAAGAATACCCCGGCATCGGCGCAGGCACAGGCCTGTTCGAAGCTAAAAATTAGTGTCGCGTTGCAATGGATGCCGCGCTGCTCCAGTACCTCCGCTGCCCGAATGCCCTCCCAGGTCGCCGCGACTTTAATGAGGACACGCTCGGCGCCAATACCGGCATCCGCATAAAGCCCAATCAGCTTCTCTGCCTTCGCAATGGTGGCGGCAGTATCAAAAGACAGCCGCGCATCGACTTCGGTACTGATCACGCCCGGGATGACTTGGTTGATTTGGGCGCCAACGCTGACCGCAAAGTGATCGACCTTGTCCGCGACGGCACCCGGCGATGCCGCGAGTGCAGCAACCTGATCGGAGAATTCGGGCAACGCAGCCGCTTTCAATAGCAGCGAGGGGTTAGTGGTCGCATCGGTGGGCTTAAGGCGAGTAATCGCCTCCAGGTCGCCGGTATCGGCAACGACCGTGGTCATGGCGCGCAATTGTTCGAGCTTGTTCATATCACCTCATTGGCACGCCGCGATTTTCTGTCCCTCAGTTCGAGATGCAACCCTGACGGCGAGTTGACGAAACGCCAAGCCTAGCAAGCTAATGGCGGCGGGCAAAGCAAGGCTTGTTGGGCAGGGGCCTAAAGCATCTCGTTGCTCCCCAACTTTTCGCTACGGGGGCCGCGTCCTATGAGGTTAGCCGACCCGGCATTGCCCAAGCGTCCAATCTGCTTCATTCTCGCTTTACAGCATGCCTGTCGCAGACAGGGAACGTTAGGGGGTTAACTCAGTGAGCAGGAGCAACCGATGAGTGACGGTGACGATGCGTCCACTGGCGAACTAAGGCGCTTGGGTAACGTGCACCACGCCGCGTTTCGCTGCAGGGACGCCGAGCAGACGCGATGGTTTTACGAGGAGGTTCTTGGTCTGCCGCTGGCAGCCGCGATGGTCTTCGATGCGCTGCCGGGGACCGGCAAAAAAAGCCAGTACATGCATTTGTTTTTCGAATTGGGCGACGGAAACTTCATCGCCTTTTTTGATGAACCCGACACCGCGACGACCGACCACTTTGCGCGGAAGGACAGCTTTGATGTTCACATCGCGCTGGAGGCGGAGAGCCGGGAGGCCATGCTCGCGTGGCAGTCCCGCATCAATGCGGCGGGCAAGACCTGTCTCGGTCCGGTGGATCACGACTTTGTGCAATCGGTATACATGTATGACCCGAACGGGCTTCAGGTGGAGATCACTTGCAAGAGCGACGATTACGCCGACATTATGGCCGCCGATGCCGATGCGGCCCATCAGCAACTCAAACAGTGGACCGATCAAACACGAGCAGAAAAGTCAGCCCGCTTTGGCGTCGAAGTATTGGACCAGCGCGGCCGTTAGCGCCCGGGAGTGAAGCGTGGCGAGCTACCAACGGATTCCCTATCTCATTATTTTTGAAGAGCAGTCGGCTTTCAAAGATACGTACGCCGGCCCCATGGATCAGGTCGTACTCAAAGCCCATTTGCTGAAGCCTGAGGCTCAGCCTGCCGAGACGGTGGTGATTCTCATGCATCCCATCGGCGGCGGGGAGTACTTGCCAATGACCGTAGCTCTCGCCAAGGCCGGCTGTCACGTTATCTACTGTCAAAGTCGTTATCCGAACAACGACAGTGCGCTTATCATGGAGAAAGTCGCGCTTGATATGGCGGCGTGCGTGCGTGATGCCAAAGAGCGCCTTGGCTATGCCAACGTTGTGCTCGCGGGGTGGAGCGGCGGTGCGGCACTGTCGCTGTTCTATCAAAGTCAGGCGGAGTCGCCCTCCGTGGTAGCGACGCCGGCGGGCGAGCCACCGGATCTGACGGCCAGTGACCTCATTCCAGCTGACGGCATTATGTTGTTGGCTGCTCACATTGGACGTTCACACACCCTGACCCAATGGCTGGACCCTTCGATAGTGGATGAGGCAGACCCGGATCGCCGCGACGCGTATTTCAATCTGTATGACCCGAAGAATCCTTGTCAGCCACCTTATAGCGCTGCATTTATTGACCAGTACCGCAGTGCCCAGCGAGCAAGAAGTCAGCGCATTTCCGCGTGGGCGCTCGCTCGGCTTGCGGCTTTCAGAGCCGCGGGAGAGCCGCTTCGAGAGCAGGGGTTTGTGGTCCACGGCACCATGGCTGACCCCAAATGGCTCGACCCAAGCATCGACCCCAACGGTCGGCCGCCACGCTGGTGTTTTTTGGGAGATCCCCAGGTGGTGAACATGAGCCCTGTGGGTTTGGCGCGTTTTTGTACGCTTCGCAGTTGGCTTTCGCAGTGGAGCGACGAGTACTCCAATGCGGATGGTGTGCGCTGTGCCCCCGGGGTTTCGGTTCCGACGCTCGTGATTGGCAACGGCGCTGATGACGCGTGCACGCCGAGTGATACGGAAGCGCTGTTCAACGCACTGGGTTCCCGGGATAAAATGCGTGCCACGATTGAGGGGGCCAACCATTACTATTTTGGTCAGCCCGAATTGCTGGCACAGTCAGTGCGGCATTGCACGGCGTGGCTGTCTGATAAGTTTCTCTAACTCGGTGTGGATTCTTGAATCTGCCTATACTGCCTTCCAAAGGTTTCCACTCAGTTGTAAGGACGCATGATGCAAGCTATGAAGCTCGCCGCCCCAGGCGGCATCGATAAACTCCATCTCACAGATATCGAACCGACAGCGCCCGGGTTTGGCGAAATTCAGGTGCGCATTCACGCGACGTCCCTGAATTTTCATGACTACGCCGTGGTGACGGGAATGTTACCGACGGATGATGGCCGGATTCCGATGTCCGATGGGGCAGGGGTGGTCACCGCAGTGGGCGAGGGTGTTACTGCGTTTGCCGAAGGTGACCGTGTGCTCAGCTACTTTTTCCCCAACTGGCCCGGTGGCCGCCCGACATTGCCTCAGCTGATCGGCGTGCCCGGCGATCACATTGACGGCTTTGCCGCGCAGACGGTGACCATGCCCGCCAATGCCTTCAGCCCCATGCCCTCGAATCTCGATTTCGCCGCCGCCTCTACGTTGAGTTGCGCGGGACTAACCGCATGGCGTGCACTGATGGTGGAGACAGCCCTCAAGCCGGGGGATTGGGTGCTGGTGCAGGGCAGTGGCGGGGTGTCGGTGGTCGCCCTGCAGATTGCGAGAATGATGGGGTGTCGTGTCATCGCCACGTCGTCTTCTGATGCAAAGCTTGAGCGTTTGGGAGCGCTGGGGGCGGAGCATTTGATTAATTACAAGACCCACGCAGATTGGGGCACGCAAGCGTTTGAGTTGACTGGCGGCAGGGGTATTGATTTAGTGGTCGAGGTGGGTGGACCGGGTAATCTCCCCCAGTCCATCAATGCGCTTGCAGTGGACGGTTGCATCAGTTTGATTGGCGTTTTGACGGGCTGGTCGGGAGAAATGCCGACGGCGGCACTGATGACCAAAAACGGCCGGTTGAGCGGTATTACGGTTGGGAGTCAGACCGACCAAGCCCACATGATCGCGGCGGTAGAGGCCCATGACCTGCAGCCGGTGATCGACAAGACTTTTCCTATGGCGGAGTTGGGGGAGGCATTTCGCTATCAGGAGTCCCAGCAACACTTTGGCAAGATCTGTGTTGAGCTATAGCGCTTCTGTACACCTACATAGCAGTAAGATACGGTAAGGCCCCCAAGTCAATGAAAGAACAGGTAGTTTGCATGCCATTGCCTTTACAGCGTTGGGTGTCGGTGTTCATGTTGGTCAGTTCGCTGGGTGCAATTGTTTTTGCGCAGGCAGCGCGCACTGAAGAACTGCATCCGTATCTTTCGAAAAAGCACCGGCTCACCCTAGGTGGGTTCTGGCAGGAGAGTGAGGCAAGCCTCACGGCCGCCCGAGAACCGCTTGAGCCGACCGCGGTAAACCTTGAAGCGATGGGTCTGAAAGATCGTGACACCACGTGGATGGTCGAGTACCGCTTTCGCAAAAACCCCCGATGGCAGTACTCGGCTTCGCTTTACCGTTATAGCCAGTCGGCGGACCTGACTGCCGAGAAGGCGTTTAACTTCGACGGCGTCGAGGTCG
Organism: Halieaceae bacterium; assembly: GCA_038102985.1. GTDB lineage: Bacteria > Pseudomonadota > Gammaproteobacteria > Pseudomonadales > Halieaceae > Luminiphilus. Next base: position 24,748 of record JAYNYK010000009.1, on the reverse strand, counting down.
AAGTCGGTTCAGCGCTTGAAACCTCCCTGACCATCGACACCTACATCTTTGATGCGATGTATACCCTGCGGCGAACTCAACATTCAGAGTTGGCTATTGGCGGGGGCTTCCACGTGCTGGATAACGATGTAATCGTCAATTCGCGCCGTAGGGTAAATGGCAATGAAACGGCTGAGATTGAGCGGGGCAGCGCGGCGCTGATCGCGCCGCTCCCCAACCTCAGAGCTACCTACTTTCATGCGTTCAGTCCCAAGCTCTCTCTCATGGCGACAGCGGGGTGGCTGTCGCTCAGCTATGAACAATACGACGGTGATTTTCGCTACCTCAGACTCAAAGCGGAGTATTTGCTAACGGATGCTTTGGGAGTGAGTGCGGGCTTTCAATTTGCATCCATCGACGCACAGGAGAATCTGGATCGGGGTTATAACCGCTTCGATGTGGAGTTCTCGGGTCTGACAGTTGGTGTGAGCTACGCGTTTTGATTTTTCAGGGGGTGCGGTTTGAGTCGTTCCTCCTGTTCCTATAGGGTGATGAACGCGCGCCTATCCGGGCGCTGCAGCAAGGGAGTATCACGATGAAACTTATTTTTCTGGCAGCAGTCCTCGCTGCTTGGGCGGGTGCAGCGCAGTCGGGAGAGCCAGATGGGCCCCACGATGGTGCTGAGTGGCAAATCTGGGCATATTCCAGTGCAGCGCCAGCGCCACTGGGTACAAATGCCACGGTGCTGGGTCTCGACGGTACAGTGCTGCGAGAGGGGAGTAACGGATGGACCTGCATGGTGGGTAACCCTCGCCCGGCGCCTGAGGGCGGCTGGGAAAGTGCCCACGCGGCGATGCCCGTATGCACGGATGACGTGGGTATGCAGTGGATGACGCAATTTATGGCCGGTGAGCCACCGGAGCTCGAGCGCGACACCTTCATGTGGATGTTGCACGGCGATGTGGGTGAGGACAATACCACCGCGGGTGTACTTAATAAGGCCGATGCTAAAGATTCCTCTCAGTGGATTGAATCGGGCCCGCATTTGATGCTGCTGCCAAAAGATCCCGCCTCACTGGATGGCATGAGTGCTGACTTCAACACCGGGGCGCCCTACGTGATGTTCCCCGGCACCTCCGGTGCCCACGTCATGATTCCGACAGCGGGTTACTACGAGTATCAGGATCCGCAATAGATTCGCATCGAGAGAAATTGCTGAAAACTGAATAGGGGAGATCAATCATGAAATTAAAGATGCTAGCCGCATTGCTAGTCGGCTATTCCATGGCACATAGCGCAGCGGCCGGTCATCACGAGCAAGGCGGGGGCGTCATGTTGGCGGCGCAGCCGGGTCAAATGCTGATTCTTTACCATTGGCCTTGTGAAGATGCCCCGCGGGGCCTCTCATTGCTGAAAGAGATGATCGCTTACGAGCGGAGCGCGTCGCCCTATCCTTATTCTGCCTCGCCCGGCATGCACGCTGATGGCGCGGTTGTGTCGGTTGACGTGCATCCATCGGCAGATTCCATGGAGAAGGCCACCGCCTGGCAAGCAGAAGATACTCAGTGGCAGAACCTGCTTGGTCAAATGGCGGAGGCCTGCGGGTCGGTGGATGACCTGACCGCCAACGTGGTGACTATGAAGTAAGCCGCTATTGCCCGACGATCAAACCCGGCTTCCGCCGGGTTTTTTTATTGCTGTGAGTCACTATCTTGCGAAGTTTGTGGGTACCAGGTGTATGAATCTATGTCACGGTCGCACCTGTTGATCATTACGAATAGGCTGGCGCATTAGTTAAAACCTTGAGGTTTTACATCCGATCAGTTTTTTCCTCGCGTTCTTCATGGAGCTGCTTACGATGCTCCCAGAATGCGTAACCGCCCCCGAATACCACGAGGCCGATGAGCATGAGCACCTGCGTGGCGCTAAAGCCATAGAGCCCACACTCGGTGAGCCGCTCGATGAAGGAATAAGTGCTGACGGCGCAATGCATAGGGCGTTGTCTCGGGTAGCGCGTCCAACAGTTTACCTGCTCCCCGGCGCGGGTGTCCTTTCAATCCCGGGATGTCAGGCTGCTTTCTGATGAATGGCAGCCGCCAGCGCCTCATACCGTTTCAGGGTTATCGGGGGTACGGTGTTGCTCTGCTGGCCAAATAAGGCCGGATCGAGTGGAAGCCAAGGCAGCTGGTGGATGTTATTGCGCTCCTCTATCAATGCGAGCACCGTGACGTCTCTTGCTTCATAAAAGTGCCAGGCATCGGCTAATGGGGTGTCTCGTTCGAACAATTCACGACCGCGCTCCACACGGTCATACAGGTGGGCTCGGATAATGCCCCGGGTGCTGAGTAACCGGCTTCTGTTAGCCCCCGCGGCCCGGTGTTGCAAGAGGTCCCAAGCCGCGGAGGATATCCCCACGATGGGCCACCAGTGAAAGTGCCAGTCATCGTTGCGTTGGAGAAACGCCTCCAGCGCCAGGTACTGAGCGCTTAGGCAGGCGCCGGTTTTTTTGCCAAGGGCAAACTGTGCCTCATAGATCGATTGAAAGTAGTCGACCTTGTCCATGCGACCTCCCTGTCGATGGTTGCCCTTTCGGGCGCTCAGTCAGCGGCGGTTAATGACACCACATCTCGCGCGTGCGTCAGTTAACACCCTGTTTGAAATCTTCACGTAGTCCTCTTAAAAAGGCCCCGCAGGGCGGGGCAAATAAGGAGTCAATCATGAACATCTTTGCATCGATGATTGATCTGGAAATCAGATCCTGTCAGAGGCCATCGATGCGCCGACGGACACAGTGTCCTTCACCCGTGAGTGTGATGATTGTTCAGATATGCCAAGGCGTTGTCAGGATGCGCCACCTAACGCGAAGCGGCGTCGACTCGCCCGGGTGATTCAATTTGCGGGATAGACAGGCCGCCATCGACGATGACGACGGCGCTTATCAATCTGCCGTGCCAAATGCGCTGTGGCGCGGGAGATCTCTGGATTCAATCGGCCTCGGTGGGATCTGGGGCACAGTTAAATTCTTTTACGGCCCTCAGTAGCTGTCTTATGGTTACCTGCCCGACCAAGTGGCCCTCGTCATCCAAAACAGGCCGACGGCGCTTGCTGTCTCTGAGCATGTCTGCGGCGATGTCGGCAATACTGTCATGCACGCCGGCTGTTTTGAGACCTTCAGTGGTCATGGCGTCTGCGACAAGCCCGATACCAGAATCGTTGTATACGGCGCTTAGTACGCCTCGTAAGCAGTCCAGCTCGGAGAGAATACCGATTAACTTCCCTGCTTCATCGGTAACGCAAACGCCGGAAATTTTGTTGACAAGAATCAAGTGCATGGCCTCAAACAGACTTGCACCGGGAGCCACCGTAACGGGGTTGGCCACCATGTAGTGCTGTAGTTCCATTTCTCTCAACATGGCACGGACTCCTTTGCCGACGATTAGATCAAAGCACCCCCGAGACCAGCTCAATCAGGGGCTCCGGGTAAATACCCAGTGCGAATACCGCCAACAACAAACCCATAAAAACGCACTGCACCAGCCACTGCCCCTTCATCGCAGTTACCGGGGTTGCCTCTGTACTGATCGAGAGCGCATAGATCACTCTCAGGTAGTAAAAAATAGAAACGGCGCTGCCCAGCACCAGCGCGGCGAGGGGCACCCACAGCGCCGCCTCCACGCCCGACGCAACGACGTAGAATTTGCCAATAAAACCTGCAGTGAGTGGCACGCCAGCGAGGGACAGCAGTGATACCGTCATTACCAGGGCAATCAGCGGCTCGCGCCAGAACATCCCGTTGAGATCCTCGCGCTGGCAGTTTTCTCCCGGACCCTGCCGGCTCTGCCATGCAGATAAAGCCGAGAACGCCGCCAATGTCGACGCTGTGTAGGCGATCAGGTACCAAACGGAGGCTTCCATCGCCAACGCGGTTTTACCCAACGTGCCTAATACCACGAGCGCGACCAGCAGATAGCCCATATGTGCGATTGAGGAATAACCCAATAGCCGTTTGAGGTTGTCTTGCTTAAGGGCGAGAAAATTCCCCACCACCATGGAGGCAATCGCCAGCCAGCTGAGTGCCTCGGTAAGCGTTGCCTGCTGCCAAAGCTGGCCGCTGTGATACCAACGCAACAGTGCGACAAAAATGGCCACCTTTGAGACGGTCGCCAAAAATCCGGTCACCGGTGTGGGCGAGCCCTCATAGACATCGGGCGTCCACATGTGAAAAGGCACCAATGACAACTTGAAACCCAGACCGACAAAGATCATCAGGGTGCCGGTCCCGACCAGCAGGGGACTGGTTTGTTGTAGCGCCGCTCCCAGTTCGGAAAACCCCAGCGCGCCCGTTGCTGCGTAGAGCAGCGCAAACCCAAACAGTAATATCGCTGTCGACGCAGAGGACAGCACCAGATACTTCAGGCCCGCTTCAATCGGCAACCAGGCCTTGTCGGGGTAAGCGATCAAGGCGTAGACCGCCACCCCCATAATTTCCAGCCCCAGTAGAAAAGCGGCAAAGTGTTGGGCGTGGGCCAGCACCACGGCGCCAAATGTGGCGATCAGCACCAGCATGAAAAATTCGTGCTGTTCCAACCCTTCTGAGATCATCCACACGCGAGAGACCACGACGGTCACAATGGCTGCGAGCGTCAGCACAATGGTGAATAGCCGGGCGTAGTCATCGACGACCAGCAACGGGGTCGCCTGAACCGGGGATGCCGGCCATGTGGCGAATGCTGCCCAAAGCGCGATCAGCAAACTTACGAGGCTGATCGTCAAGGCGGCATCGGAGTGGCGCCGTATCGCGGTTTGCGTCATCACAGCGATCACGCCCAGTGCGATAGCGATAGCGGGGGACAGGCTCTGTAAGATTAACGTGTCCACTTCATCATCCTCCGACTTTTAACGCCAGAGCGTCCAGAGAGGGCGCAATGAGATCAAGCGCGGGTTGGGGGTAAAGGCCCAGGCCCAGGAGACCGATCGCCAGAAGCCCCAGCGCCACCATGTCCCGCGATTTGAAGTCCTGCAAGCCAACGTGCTGTTCACCCAGAGGTCCGTGAAAAGCCTGTTGCAGCATCCACAGTGCGTAGACAGCGCCGGTAATCAGCCCGATTGCGGCAAAGGCGCACACCACCGGCGCGCTCTGCCAGAGTCCTGCCAGTACTAAAAACTCAGCGATAAAATTGCCCAGTCCCGGCAGCCCCACGGAGGCGATAACGAAGAACATTGCCATCGCACCCATGCGAGGCATGGCTTTCCATAGCCCCCCCATATCGGCAAGGGCGCGGGTGTGAAGTCGCTCCTGCAATGCCCCCGCTATCATGAAGAGTGCCGCCGTGCTCAGTCCATGGGCCACCATCTGGAGCACTGCCCCCGACCAGGAGAGACCATTCCAGGCAAAGACACCAAGCAGGATGAACCCCATGTGACTGATGCTGCTGTAAGCCACCAAGCGCTTGAAGTCGCGCTGCCCGTAGGCCAGCACAGCCCCGTACAGCACGCCCACGACACCAACAATCAGGAGCAGAGAAGACCACTCTTTTGCGTTCTCGGGAAATAGGGCGACGCCAAAGCGAAGCAAGCCATAAGCGCCTGTTTTCAGCAGCACACCTGCGAGAATGACGCTACCCGCGGTGGGTGCTTGGGTGTGGGCGTCGGGGAGCCAGCTGTGCACCGGAAAGGCGGGCAGCTTGACCAAAAATGCAAGTACGAAGCCCCAAAACACCCAGTTCGCCAAATCACCCTTGAGTGGCGACGCCAGCCAATCCATGTAAGCGAAACTCCACTCGCCGGTTTGATTGGCGTAGGCCACAGCCGTGGTGAGTATGCCGAGCAACATGAGCAGGCCACTCGCCTGAGTGAATATAAAAAACTTTGTTGCAGCCGGTGCACGGGCTTCATGTCCCCAGATGGCAATCAGAAGGTACATGGGTACCAGCATGACTTCCCAGAACAGGAAGAAAAGGAACAAATCCATCGCCAGAAAGACGCCAACGGTGCCAGCCAGCGTCCAGAGCAGGTTCGCCTGAAAGAATCCTGCCCGGGCTTTGATCTCGGTCCAGGAGGCGATCACCGCGACAATGCCGAGCAACAAAGTAAGTCCCACTAAAAGCAGGCTCATACCGTCCATCGCCAGAATAAAATGGATCCCAAATCGCGGTATCCATGTATGCGACTCGTATGCCAGCCAGCCAGAGAAATCGGGACCCGTGCCCAGCACCTCGACCGCCATTTGCCACAGCACGCCACCCGCCAAAAGTAGCGTTGCCACCGATACGCGGGACGGCATTTCCTCGCCAAAACGTTCAGACAGCCAGGCGACCATTCCACCGGCCAGTAGCAAGACAATCAGCAGGCTCATGGGGTCGCCCTCAACAACATCAGGGTCAGCATCACTATCAAGCCCGCTGACAGAACGGCCACATAGCGCCCCAAGCGCCCTGACTGGCTCGCGGAAAGTTGCTCATGAATTGCCACCGCAGAACCCATGATTAAGGCCACCACACGGTCCATGGGTTCGCCTCGCCACCATTGCGCGAGCGACGCGTAAGGCTGTACCAGCAAGCGATCGTATAACCGATCCATACCCCAGCCCCGCAGCCAGTACTGTGCAGTCCAGCGTCCTGCGGAAGACTCAACTAGGCCGGTGACATTGAGTTGCCCGCCAAAAAATAGGAAGTAAGCCAGCGCGACACCGACGATCGGAATAGCTGCCGACACAATGGCAATGGTGCCATGGGCCGGATCATTTGCAGCCAGCGGCAGTACCTCGGCCAGGGGCAGTGAGATCCAACCTCCCACAATCGACAGTCCGCAGAGCAGTGTGAGGGGCAGCGCCATGCGCCAGCCCGGCTGGTGGGTGGCCTCGGTTTTGAGCTCGCCAAAAAACACGACAAACACCAATTTGAAGCTGTACAGCGCGGTAATCATGGCGGCGATGGCGGCCACGCTCCACAGCCAGATGCCGCTACCCGTGACCTCCCAGGCGCGCAGGAGAATCAAATCCTTACTGGCAAAGCCCGCTGTTGCCGGCAGGGCGGCCAGTGCGGCAGAGCCAATCAGAAAGCTCCAGAAGGGCACGGGTAAATGTGTCCGTAGCCCACCCATTTTTCTGATGTCCTGTTCATGATGCAGGCATTCAATGACTGCGCCTGCTGCGAGAAACAGGAGCGCCTTGAAAAAGGCGTGGGTCATCATGTGGAACACGCCGGCATCCCAGGCCTGCACCCCCAGTGCCAGAAACATATAGCCGAGCTGACTGATGGTGGAGTAGGCCAGAATGCGCTTGATATCGTGTTGCGCCAGCGCTGCACAGGCCGCCATGAGGGCCGTGGCCACACCGACGGCGGCGATCCCAAACAGCACATCGGGTGCAAGTACAAACAGGCCATTTAATCGGGCAACCAAATAAATACCCGCGGTCACCATCGTCGCGGCATGTATCAATGCACTCACCGGCGTTGGGCCCGCCATCGCGTCGGGCAGCCAGGTTTGCAACGGTAGCTGCGCGGATTTGCCCACGGCACCGGTAAAGATGAGCAGGCAAGCCAGCGTCGCCAGGGGCTCGCCCGATTGCCAACTGGCTGATGCGGCCAGTATCACCTCCTGAATATTCAGCGTATTGAATTCAGCAACTAACAAAAACAGGCCAAGCGCCATCGCGGCATCACCTGCACGGGTGACCACGAAAGCTTTTCGCGCAGCGGCGCCATTGGCACTGTCCCCATACCAGAAGCCGATCAGTAAATAGCTGCACAGGCCCACGCCCTCCCATCCAAGGAAGAGCAGGAGCATGCTGTCGCCGAGCACCAATAGCAGCATGGCCGCGACAAAGAGATTGAGGTAGGCGAAGTACCGGGAGTAGTTGTCGTCGTTACCCATGTATTCGCTGGAGTAAAGGTGGATCAGAAAGCCGATGCCGGTGATCGTGCACAACCAGATGAGCGACAGTTGATCGAGTCTGAGCGCCAGATCAACGCTAAAGTTGCCTATCGAAAACCACTGCCACAGCAGGACCGTGACGGGTCCGGTGGCGTCCTGCCACTGCAGCGCGATTGCCAAAACGGTGAGTGCGGCCAAGCCAATACTCCCCACGCCTAATCCCGTCACCAGGGATTGGCCCATGTGGCGCCCGTACAATAGGAGTGCAGCGGCGCTGGCGAGGGGGAGCAGGGGTACAGCGGTCAGCAGTATTTCCACAGTATTAACCCCTCAGCCTGACAGCGTCGTTCATGTCGAGAGACTGCAGTTGCCGTCGCATTTGCAGTACCAAGCCCAGTCCTACCGACACCTCTGCCGCTGCAATGGCAAGGATGAACATAAAAATGACCTGCCCGTCTGCCTGTCCCCAGCGTGCCCCCGCGGCAATAAACGCAAGCGCGGCGGAGTTGAGCATCACCTCGAGTGCCATCAGCATAAAAATAATATTGCGGCGTAACATAAGACCAAAAAGGCCAATGACAAACAGCAGGCCGGCCAATACCAGAACGTGCTCGACGGGGACCATCTCTGCGCCCATCAGTCCCTCCTGCCTCTGTCGCGTTGAAGGAAGCGATGCCCCAGGTGATAGGCGCCGACCAATCCCGCCAGCAGGAGCATGGAGGCAAGCTCGACGCCCAGCACATATGGCCCGAATAACGAGAGCCCCACCTCTTTTGGCATCACGGCGCGCACCGAAGTCTCGGATTCAATAGCGGTCAGAACGTAGAGCAACTCTACAAGTAGCACTGCGGTTAGCAGGCCGGGGAGCCACCAGTTGGAAAAATCCAGCATGGCGCGCTCCTGCTCACGAGAGCCCTCGCTCAGGTTCAACATCATGACAACGAAAACGAACAGCACCATGATGGCGCCCGCATAGATGACGATCTCAAGCGCTGCCGCGAACGGCGCGCCGAGAAAGAAAAACAGCACCGCGATCGCCAATAGCGACACGATCAGAAAAATAAGGGCGTGGGCTGCATTAGCGCGGGTTAGTGCCAATACGGTGGAGGACAGGGCGATGGCTGCAGCGAGATAAAAGAGGAAAAGCGTTAGCGTCATGGCATCAGGCTCTTGACGTCAACAGGAGGCGCCTCTTTTTCTGCCTCTCCCTTTTTCTTGCCCTCTACCTCCAGTCCCGCAACGCGATAGAAGTTGTAGTCGTGGTACTTGCCGGGGCCGTCGATCATCAAGTGTTCTTTCTCGTAAACGAGGCTGGTGCGCTCGTATTCGCACATCTCGAAGTCGGGCGTGAGTTGGATGGCGTAAGTCGGGCAGGCTTCCTCACACATGCCGCAAAGGATGCAACGCGAAAAATTGATTCTGAAAAACTCCGGGTACCAGCGCCCATCGTCGCGAACGCCCTGCTGCAGTGCGATGCAGCCCACGGGGCAGGCGACTGCGCAGAGGTTGCAGGCGACACACCGCTCCTCCCCGTCGGGGTCTTTGGTGAGCACGATACGTCCCCGGTAGCGCGGCGCAAGATAGGGTTTTTCCTCCGGATACTGCACGGTTTCCGTTTTCGCAAAGGTATGACCCAGAACCCGCCAGATGGTTTCCAACTGGCTCCAGAGCGACGTGAATAATTCTTTCACTGGTCCATCTCCCTACAGACAGCAGAAACGCGTTTCATCAGAGGCCTCCCTCGTGGATCCACAGCGCCACCGCGCCAGTAACTGCCAAATTGATCAACGTGATGGGCAGCATGACCTTCCACCCAAGGGACATCAGTTGGTCGTATCGAGGGCGGGGTATCGCTGCACGCAACAGAATGAAAAACAGGATTACGGCGACGGTCTTGATCGGGAACCAGAGCAAGGGCGGCAGCCAGGGTCCGAGCCAGCCCCCCAGAAACAGCGTGGTGATCATGCACGAGATCAGTATTAGACCCAGATACTCCCCGAGCATGAACATGGCAAATTTCATGCCCCCGTACTCGGTATGGAAACCCGCGGTGAGCTCATGCTCGGCCTCGGGAAGATCAAAGGGCAGTCGGTGGCTTTCGGCGAGCCCCGCAATGACAAAAACAAAGAGCCCCAGGGGCTGGGTCACAGCAAACCAGAGGCCTTCCTGCGCTAAGACAATCTGAGTAAGGGAAAAGCTGCCACTCAGCATGACCACACCCATCAGGGAGAGTCCCATAAAGACTTCGTAGCTGACCATTTGTGCCGCGGATCGCAGGCCGCCGAGGAGCGAATACTTGTTGTGGGAGGCCAGCCCGCCCAGTAACACGCTGTAGACGGCGATCGAGGTCATACCCAAGAAGAACAACAGGCCGATGTTCAGATCAATGACCATGACGTTGGGTGCATAGGGCACAACGGCAAAGCCCAGCAGCATGGCAACGACAATGGCGGTGGGTGCGAAAATGAATACCGGGCGGTCAGCAAAGGGCGGCACCCAGTCGTGTTTGCCCAGCAGTTTCAGCATATCCGCCGCCACCAAAACAATCCCCAGTGGCCCCACACGATTGGGCCCCAGCCGGTCTTGCCAAACCCCCAGCATGCGTCGCTCAAACCAGGTCATCACCGCGGCGCCGCCCACTGCGCCACCGAGCAGCAGGAGCAGTAACGCGATGATTTTCAGCTCATCCATTAACAACCTCGCTGTCACTGGCCAACACTTCGGGCGGGCGCGCAAAATCGGCGATACGCGCTAATCCGATCGTTTGTCCAGCCTGCCATCCCTGAGTATCCGAGAGTCCCATGGTCAGCCCCACCGTGCCCGAGGGAACGCCTTCGTCGATATGAACGCGGCAGCGCAGGGTTTGCTGATCACGGGTAATGGCGACACCATCGTGGGGCCCCAGCGCAAGCAGTTCTGCATCCGCGGGAGACAGGTAGATGTGTGCGGGGGCAACCATCGCACCAACCGGCGCCGACAGCGCACTTAATTCGTCACTGCCAAACAATTGGTACTGTGCGGTGAGCATCCAAGCGCCGGCAGTGGGTTGAAACGCCGCGGGTGCATTTGACGCCGCCGGTTTCCCTGTATTGGGTTCAATGAGCCGGAGACCGGCGCTACCACCGCGCATGGCGCCCCCTACTTCAGCCTGAAATTTGTGCAGAGACTGATTTGAGTTCCAACCCGGCTCCCACACAAAAGGCTGCAGCGCGCTGGGCAAGGACTGGTTGTCTCCCTCCATACTGAAGGCCAAACCTGATTGCTCATCGATGGTGGTTTTTGGCTCGTGCAATGTCTTATTGGCGTACATGGCCGTTCGACCACTGTAGCGGGCTGGCTGCCGAGCAACCTTGAGCCCCAGCCGATCGCGATAGTTTGCCCCAGGAGCCGCATCGACCGCTCCAGCCAACTGAGGGCAGGACTCGACCAACGCGCCTAGCACCGCATCAAGGCTGTGCAAATCCGCAAGGGCGGGCCTGCCACAGGCGGCGGCGACTTCGGTCAGCCACTCCCAGGAGGCGGGTTGGTCGGGTGAGCCAATAATGGCCGGAAAGTATCGCTGTGCTCGGCCTTCCGCATTGACCAAGGTGCCCTCGGCCTCTGCAAAACTGGCTACCGGTAATGCCAGAGACGCGTGCTCTGCCGTTGCAGTCTCCAGTAGATCCATCACCACGACGTTCGGTACTGCCGCCATCAGTCGCTCTACCTGTTCGCGGGGTGCTCGCCGGTTGAGATCGTTTTCGACGATCAGCAGCGTATCGAGTTGACCGGCTTCTGCCCGCTCAAGCAGTTGATCAACAGACAGTCCTGAGTCGTCCAGTAGCGCGAGGCCCAAACTGTTCGCTTCGGGAACGGCATAGACCACCCGTGTGCCCTCGTTCTGCTGCCCCAGGGCCAGCGCCAGCGCCCGAGCAGATTCCACCACAGCGGCGCTTTGACATCCGCTGCCGCTGATCACCAGCGGTCGTTTGGCATCGCTCAGGATCCCAGCAATCGCCTCGATTTTTTCGTTTTCCTCGCTACTGAGGTCTGTGACATCAGACCCTGCCCCCAGACGGTGGGCGAGGGCGAAGCCAAAGCGGGCGATGTCATCAGGTGCCAGGGCAATCGACTCCAGCGCCACATCATTGAGTCGGGTCGACGCGGTGGTGAGTTGAATCAGTGGACTGCGTTCATTTTGCGCCACGTTGCGCACCGCTGCGTCTTGCCACGGCGCGACACCGATCTGCGCAGCCATTTCGAGCCCTTTATTGCGCACGGTCTGGCGCAGGGCGAGCGCGATGCGGGCCGCAGTCTGCGTCACGTCCTCGCCAAGAATGATGACTGCGTCGGCGGCCTCGATCTCGGGCAGCGTGGCAGAGGCAACGCCGCCATCAGCCAATGCGGATCTGATCGCCCTAATTGCCAAACCTTCTGCGCCAAACCCAGCACAGAAGTTGTCCTCGCCGACAAATTCGCGGAGCATCCAATTGGACTCCAGCGATGCGCGCGGTGAGCCGATGCCAGCGACGGCCTTATCATTCCCGCAATGCGCTGCGAGAGATGCCAGTGCCGCGGCCCGCGAAACGGCATTAAAGCTGCCATCATGCTGTTTCTGACCACATCGCGTGAGGCGCTCACTATGGTTGACAAAGTCGCCACCGAATCGACCGCGATCACACAGAAAGTATCCGTTGACTTCTTGGTGGTAGCGATTGTGAATGCGCTTCAGTCTGCCGTACCGTTCGCCTGGCGCGATATTGCAGCCAACGCCGCAACCGACGCAGATGGAGGGGGAAGATTGTAGGTCCCACTTGCGGGTGTAGTCGTGAACGAGGTTTTTGTCCGTGAATACTCCGGTAGGGCAGACCTCAACTAGATTACCCGCAAACTCACTCTCCAGCACGCCGTCCTCATGGCGGCCGAAGTACACGTGGTCGTGGGCCCCTTGTGCAGCGAGGTCTGTTCCACCCGCATAGTCCTGGTAGTAGCGGACGCAGCGATAGCACGCAATGCAGCGATTCATCTCGTGGTTGATAAGCGGCCCAAGGTATTGATTTACGTGGGTATTTTTAAGGCCATCGTAGCGGCGTTCCTTGTGGCCCGACATCACAGTCATGTCCTGTAGGTGGCACTCCCCACCCTCTGCACACACCGGGCAATCGTGAGGGTGATTGACCATCAAGGCTTCGATCACGTCAGCGCGGAACGCCGTCTCTCGCTCGCCGGACAAAGAGAGGTGCATGTCATCGGTCACGGGGGTCATGCAGGCCATGACCAGCCGGCCGCGGTCATCCTCAGCATTTTGGTACTGCAACATCGCGCACTGGCGGCAGGAGCCGACGGATCCCATCGCCGGGTGCCAGCAGAAATACGGTAGGTCAAGCCCCAGTCCCAATACTGCTTCCAACAGATTGGCGCCACCCTCTACCTCGTATTGCTTGCCATCGATGGTTATCTGCGGCATTTCAATGTCTCCCCGCGGCACTGTGGTAGGTGCAACCACCTTCCGTCACATGGCGTTCAAAATCCTCACGAAAATATTTAAGCGCACTGTTCACGGGCTCCATGGCACCGGGCGCCAGCGCGCAGTGGGTATTGCCGATACCGCCAATGAAGGCGGCTTTTTCTTCCAGCAGCGCAATGTCTTCCTCGGTGGCGTGTCCCTGTTCAAATTGATCCAACAACTGAACGATCCAGGGAATGCCGTCGCGGCAAGGGGTGCAAAAGCCACAGGACTCGTGGGCAAAAAAGCGTGAGAGATTGCGCACCATTCCCAGTGGACAGTTGCGATCATCGAGGACAATCATCGTGCCCGTACCCATTCGAGAGCCGGCCTTGCCGATCACGTCGTAATCCATCGCCAGGTCAAGGTGCTGGTCCGTCAGGAAGTCGGTTGAGCCGCCTCCCGGCAGGAAGCCCCGCAGCTGGTAGCCCTCCCGCATGCCGCCGGCGTGCTCCTCGATTATTTCGCGAATCGGCGTACCCATCGGCAGTTCCCAGACCCCCGGGTTCTTAACGTTGCCGCTCGCGCCAAAAAGCTTGGTGCCACTGTCTTCACCGCGCCCCAGTGTTTGAAACCAATCAGCACCTCGGGTGATGATGTGGGTGATGTTGCACAAGGTTTCGACGTTGTTAACGATGCTGGGTCGTCCCCACAGGCCCGACACCTGAGGGAAGGGAGGTTTGGGGCGGGGGTTGGCACGCTTGCCCTCAAGGGCATTGATGAGGGCCGTTTCTTCCCCACAAATATAGCGACCTGCGCTACGGTGCAGGCGAAGTTCAAGAGAATAGCCACTGCCCAGGATGTTCTCGCCCAAATACCCCGCTGCATAACATTCTGCGATCGCCTGAGTGAGCCTTTCGGCCGCCAAAATATACTCACCGCGAAGAAACACGTAGGCGATGTCGGCCTGAATGGTAAAGGCCGCCAGCATCATCCCCTCAAGCAACTGGTGGGGGTCTTGCTCCAGTATCAAGCGGTCCTTGAAGGTCCCTGGCTCCATTTCATCAGCGTTGGCGATCAAGTACTTGTGTCCTGGCCCGGCTTTGTCACCCATCGGGACAAAACTCCACTTCATGCCGGTCGGGAAGCCTGCGCCGCCGCGACCGCGCAGCCGCGAGTTTTTAATCTCTTCAAGGCACCCCTCCGGTGTCATCTCCGACACCGCTTTGCGCAGGCCTGAGTAACCGCCGTTGGCCTCGTATGCCTGCAGAAATGTCGGCGCACCACTAGCTTGAATGTTCTGCGTAAGGGGTCTGTCGGTCATTGGCTTGCCCCTTCTTTGTTCAACATAGTGAGGTCTGATTCTCCGAGATGCGTGTGCAGTTCGTCACCCACCATCATCACCGGCGCGCGATCACAGGCTCCGAGGCAGGGTACGGGTAGCAGGGTGAAACGGCCGTCCGCGGTGGTCTCGCCATATTCGATACCCAGGGTCTCAGAAAGGCGCTGTTTGACGTCCTCGTAGCCTCGCAACCAACAGCTCACGCTGTCACACAGCAGGATGACCTTTTCTCCAACAGGCTTGCGAAATATCAGGTTGTAGAAAGTGGCGATTCCCTCCAGCTCCTCGGCCGACATCTCAAGCAAATGTGCAATCGCCTTGAGACTCTCATCCGAAACCCAGCCGCGATGCTTCTGGACAACTAACATGGCATCGATCGCCGCACCATCGCGCCGCGGGACCAGGGCGATCTCGTGCTCGATTTCGGCGATTTCTTCAGGACTCAGATTGGTAATCACATCACCCATAGTTACCGGTCCACATCAGCCATGACAAAATCAATACTCGCAATGATCGCGATCAGGTCGGGCACCATGAGGCCACGGGTCATCAGCGGGATCATTTGGAGGTGCGGGAAAGACGGGGTGCGAATTCTCGTGCGGTAGGACATGGTGCCACCGTCACTGATGACGTGGTAAGAGTTCTGCCCTTTTGTCGCCTCGATAGGGAAGCAACCTTCTCCCGCTGGCATCACTGGGCCCCAACTCACCGAGAGGAAGTGATTGATCAGGGTCTCAATGTCTTTCATCGTACGGTCTTTCGGAGGCGGCACGGAGAGGGGGTGCTCACTCTTGTAGGGTCCCTCGGGCATGTTGTCGACACACTGCTGAATGATGCGCAGGCTTTGTCGGATTTCTTCAATCCTCACAACGGCACGGTCATAGCAATCGCCGCCCTCAGCCGTGGGTACTTCAAAGTCAAACTGCTCATAGCCGCTGTAGGGTCGACTCTTGCGGAGGTCCCAGTCGAGACCGCAGGCGCGGAGGCCCGGGCCCGTCACGCCCCACTCAATCGCCTCTTCGAGGGTGTAGCGTCCGACACCCTGCGTACGGCGCTTGAGAATAGAGTTGCGCATCGCCATCCGATCCCAATCGTCGAGCCGTTTGGGCATGGAGTCGATGAACTCCCGAATCATGGTGTCCCAGCCGTTGGGGAGGTCCTGGGCCACGCCGCCTATGCGGAACCACGCGGGATGCATTCTGCCACCGGTGATCGCCTCCACTATCCCAAACAGCCGCTCTCGGTCGGCAAACATGTAGAAAACCGGCGACATTTGCCCAACGTCCTGAGCAAAGGTGCCGTAAAAGACAAGGTGGCTGGAAATTCGGAAGAGCTCCGCCATCATGACCCGAATCATTTGTGCTCTGGGTGGCACCGTGATGCCGACCATCTGTTCAACCGATAGGACGTAGGCGAGGTTGTTCATGACGCCGCCCAGATAGTCGATCCGATCTGTGTAAGGGATAAAGGAATGCCAGCTTTGACGCTCCGCCATTTTCTCCGCGCCGCGGTGGTGGTAGCCAATGTCGGGAACGGCATCTACCACCACCTCGCCGTCGAGCTGCAGCGCGATGCGGAACACCCCGTGCACGCTGGGGTGGTTCGGACCCAGATTAAGGAACATGAACTCGCTGTCGTCGTTTTTGCGCTCCATGCCCCACTCTTCGGGAATAAAGCGCAGCGCCTCCTGCTCAAACTCCAGCTTATCCTGATCAATAGAGTAGGGGTCCATCTCGGTGGCACGCGCGGGATGTTCCTTGCGCAGGGCATGCCCTGACCAAGTCGGCGGCAAAAGAATACGGCGCAAATTGGGGTGTCCGTCGAATACCACCCCGTACATGTCCCAGGCTTCGCGCTCGTACCAATCGGCCACCGGCCAGAAGTCAACGATGCTTGGGCAAGCGGGCGTATCGCCTATAAGAGGCACTTTGATGCGAATGTCGGCGTTGAGCCGGAAAGACATCAGGTGATACACCACGGTGAAGTCAGAGGCCGGTTGCCCCTCGCGCTTTTGCCGCATCCGCTCGTCGATAGCGAAAAGATCGTGCAATAGCGGATATTCAGGTTTGAGTAACTTCATCGCCTCCCGCAGCTGAGCCGGGGCAAGCCAAAAGGTCGGCACGTTATCGGCGATGGGCTGCTGGGCTAAGGCGTTATCGGTGATGAACGCAGGTATCTGCTGCGCTGATACCGATCGATTGACGGGCACTGCACTATTCATGGCTTAGCCGCCCCCCAAAGTCGCTGGGCTATCCTTGCTTTCATTATCAGCACTCGTCTGGCGTACGCAGGTGCGTTGCGCTGTTTCGCTCCAGCTGTAGCAAATCACGGTTGGGGGGAAATTGCGGCTTGACCACGGTTTGGTCTCCAACCACCCAGCTCAGCGGCCTCCGCTCATTGGCGACAGACTCCTGAAGCATGGTGAGGCCTTGCATGAGTGCCTCGGGCCGCGGCGGGCAACCCGGGACGTAAACGTCTACCGGAATGATCTTGTCAACGCCCTGCACCACGCTATAAATGTCATACATGCCGCCGGAGTTGGCGCAGCTGCCCATCGAGATAATCCAGCGAGGCTCGAGCAGCTGGTCGTACAGGTACTTCACGACAGGTGCCATTTTTCGAAACACCGTGCCCGAAATCACCATCAGATCAGCCTGGCGGGGGGTGGCGCGTATGACCTCGGAGCCAAATCGAGCGATGTCGTGCCGGGAAGTGAAGGACGTTGCCATTTCCACGTAGCAACAGGAAAGCCCAAAGTTAAAGGGCCAGAGGGAATTGGAGCGCCCCCAGGCCAGCAGATCCTCCAACCGCGCAAAAAACACATTGCGGCGAATCTGCTCCTGCACCAGCTCATCATCGCTGGTGGCAATCACCTCTTCAGCGCCCGTCAAACTCCACTTCATGGTTTTTTCTCCTGCTCCAGGCCGACCCGGGTCTTCAGACCCCAGTCAAGTGCACCGACTCTCAGCGCGTAGATAAGCGCGATAAATAAAACAACAATGAACACCATGATAGCGAGATAGCCTGCCCATCCCAGTTCGTAAAACGCCACCGCCCAGGCAAAGATGAAAACCGTCTCTAGATCAAACAAGACGAAAAAGATGGCGACGAGATAAAACTCGACCGAGACAGGCATTTGCGAGCCCCCGGCGGGAACAATGCCCGACTCATAAGGCTCTAGCGTGGAGGGGTCTTCTCGTCGCTGCCCCATTAACCACGCCACGCCCAGCATGGTCAGAACCAGCGCGAAAACCGATAGCAGGTAAAACAGAAAGGGCCAGACAGGTTGACTATCCATCGACCACCACACTCGGCGAGGTAGCATTTTTTTGCCGGTGCGCGAACGCATAACGGCAACGTGGGCAAGCCAGGTTGTAAGCGCGCCCTGCGCGTTTTTTATACAGCATCGCTACATCCAACAACTAGAGAACCAGAGCGATCGGCGTTGAAATTATGAGCCGACTTCCTCTCTTGTTTTTTTCTTGTGGCGGCAATGTAACACCGACTCGAGCGACTGCCAATTCCTATTGGCCGGCCCGACTCAGGAAGGCAGACCTCAGGGCTGGCTCAAGAGACAATACCCTGCCGACACGATACCGCCCGCGGCCGATCAGGGCGCAGCGGTGCCGTCAATTTCTTGATAGTAGGCCATCAGAATCTCGGCGACCTCGGGGCGGGAGAACTCGGGGGGTGGGGCAATGCCCTGACCCAACATTTCCCGCACCTTGGTGCCTGAGAGGAGCACAAAGTCCTCGGGGCTGTGGTCGGGCGCGTCGCGCATCATCACCACGCGACCCAGCTTCTTGCTGAAAGCGGTGTGGTCGGCGCGGTAGATCTCAAGCGCCAACGCGTCCTCAGGGACTTCCTCATCAAAAATGGTCTGCGCGTCGAAGCCCCCGTAGTAGCTGCCCACGCCTGCGTGGTCACGACCCACAATCAGGTGGGTACAGCCCGCGTTTTGGCGGAACACCGCGTGCAGCACTGCCTCGCGGGGGCCCGCGTAAAGCATGTCAAAGCCATAGCCGGTGACCATTACCGTGTTGGGTGGAAAATACAGGTCGACCATCTTGCGGATCGACGCGTCACGCACGTCGGCGGGGATATCACCGGGCTTCAACTTGCCGAGCAGCATGTGAATCAGCACGCCATCGGCCGAGAGATCTTCCATGGCCATGCGGCACAGCTCTTCGTGGGCGCGGTGCATGGGGTTGCGGGTTTGGAAGGCGACCACGCGCTCCCAGCCGCGCTCGGCGATCTCGCTTCGAATCGCCATCGCCGTGCGGAAGGTATCGGGAAAGTCCTCTTCAAAGTAGGAGTAGTTGAGCACCTCGATCGGACCTGAAATCACGGTGCGGCCCTGTGCCATGAACGCCGCAACACCGGGATGCTCGGGGTCATCGGTGCGGAAGACCTTATCGACAATGGTGGCAACGTCGTCATCCGAGAGCGTCTCAACAGCCTCGACCGTCATGACCGCCAGCAGGGGATGTCCCTCACGGTTGGGGTCGGTCAAAGCCAGGCGCTGACCGGCGGCCACCGGACAACGCTCTGCCAGATTGACGACCGGCACGGGCCAGAACAGACCGTCACTGGTGCGCATGGCCTCCGCCACTGAAAGGGCATCGCCGCGGTTCATGTAGCCGGTTAAGGGGGTGAAGTAGCCCGCGGCCATCATCACCGCATTCGCTGCAGCGGCAGAGCTCAGCATGAGTGAGGGCAGGGTCAGTGCCTCAGCCTCCAGTTCGGCGCGCCGGGTATCAGAAACAATCAGGGGGCGCAGTGCGTCGGCGCCGTGGGGTGCGATCAATGCCATGTTGTGTCTCGTCAAGAATGGTGGTGTGCCGGGATCAGGCCTCTTTGCTCCAGCAGCGTTAGCAAACGCTCTACCTCTTCCTCAAGCGTTTGCTGATCGGTATGCAGATGCACCTCGGGTGCCTCGGGCGCCTCGTAGGGATCATCGATACCGGTAAAGTTTTTGATCTCTCCGGCGCGGGCTTTCTTATAAAGCCCCTTGGGATCCCGTGCCTCGGCCGCCTCGAGGCTGCAATCAACAAACACCTCGATAAACGGCATGTTGTCGGCCTCATGCAGTTCGCGCACGAGCTGGCGGTCGGCAAGGTAGGGGCTGATGAAACTGCTCAGCACAATCACGCCACCGTCTACAAACAACTTGGACACTTCCCCCACCCGGCGGATGTTCTCGGCGCGATCCTCGGCGCTGAAGCCCAGATTTTTGTTAATACCGAGACGAATGTTGTCGCCATCCAGGCGATAGACGAGGATGCCGCGCTGATACAACGCCTGCTCCAGCGCTACGGCAATCGTGCTTTTGCCAGAACCGGAGAGGCCGGTAAACCATAAGGTGGCACCACCATGGCCCAACAGCTGGGCGCGCTCCGGGCGGTTAATGTCGCCGCCGTGCCAGTGCACGTTGGTGGCCGTCTGCTCGCTCATCAACGGATCTCCAAAAACGGGTTTCCAAAAAGAGGCGCGAGTCTACCGGGTTCAGCTTGCAACGTGAATCGCCATGCGTTACCCCGGGTCGCTAAGGCGACGATGCGGGTGCGTCGTAGAGGCGCTCAGTCCTGTAGCGCTTGCCCTTCGCCAAGGTGAACGGCGGCCGCGGTGTGGGGAGAATAAGACAATGCGCGATCGCTGATAATCAGCACGCTTATGAGCAGCATTACCGCCAAAAGAATCAGCGAGATGGCGCCATTATCCCTTTGCATAACAGAACTCCCACCGCCTACGGCGCGTTTTTAGCGGCGCGCTCATGGATTGCAGCGGCCTCAAAGGGCGCATCGCCAGAGGCCGCGACGGATTCCTGGCTGAGTGCGATCATAATGATCCAGACGATCACGCCCAGACCCACTCTTAAATGTTCGGTGTTTACGGATTTCATTTGCCACTCCCCATTAAAAAGCGCCGTCCTTGGCGTGGGATCGTCCATGAAAACGTTCGCGAGGATTCGCCGTGTCTGCTTTCCGAGAGAGTGAGCTACTCCCCCGCGAACAGACCCAGTATGGGCCTGAGGTAGGAGCAGGAATTGACCATTCACGCCAAGTGTTTGGCGAGAGGTGTCAGAGGGGGTGCCGCGTTAGTTGAGTGGCCACACCAACAGAATCATGGGGATGGCAGTGACCACCACCAGTATTTCGAGGGGCAGGCCCATGCGCCAGTAATCGCCAAAGGCATAGCCCCCGGGACCCATGATCAGCGTGTTGTTTTTATGGCCAATGGGCGTCAGGAAGGCACAGGACGCCGCCACCGCCACGGCCATGAGAAACGGGTCTGGATTGACCTGCAGTCGCAACGCTACGTCCAGCGCAATGGGTGCGGCGATCAGCGCGGTGGCGACATTGTTGAGCACGTCCGATAAGGTCATGGTGACCACCATCAGCGCCGTCAAAATCAGAATAATGGGCCACCCCTCGGTGCCCTGGACAAACAGGTCTGCCAGCAACTCGGTGCCGCCGCTGACCTCGAGTGCCACGCTGATCGGAATCATGGCGCCCAGGAGGATGATCACGGGCCACTCTATCGATTCATACACCTGAGAGAGGGGCACGATATCGAGGAGGATGTACAGCAGGGCCACACAGGCCAGCGCAATGGGCAAATACACCAGCTCCACGCTGGCGAGACCAATGGCACCGCCGAAAAGCAAAATAGCCCAGCGCGCCTTGTCGCGTTGAATCACGTCGAGACCACGGGGCGCCAGCGGCAAACATCCCATCCATTCCACCACATCGTCGAGGGTATCCTCCGGGCCGAGCAACAGCAGCAGATCACCCGCCTGAATCTGTACCTCTCTCAGGCGTTCCCGAATTTTGACGCCATTGCGAGAGATTCCCAACAGAATGACCCCGCGGCGGTAGCGGAGTCGCAGGGCGGATTCGGAGCGACCCACCAGTCGAGAGGTGGAGGGCACCGCAACCTCGCGCATGGCGGTATTGCCCGACATCGCCTTTGAGGGGCGGTCGGAGTCGGTGTAGCCCAGCGCCAGCGTGCCTGCAAACGCATCAATGCCGTCGGGGCCACCCTCAACCACTATTCGATCATCGCTTTGTAAAACCGTGTGCGCCGACATCCCCGGCAGACGCTCGCCGTCCCGGACTAAACCGAGGATCTGCACGCCACTCTCGTCTGCCGCCACATCCAGCTGCCGGAGGCGCTCGCCAACGACCTTGGCTTCCGCGGGGACACGCAGTTCCGCCAGATAGCGCTCCAGATCCTCAACCGGGGAGTTATTTCGAGTGGCGTTGCCGGCGACGGGAATCAGTCGCCAGCCAATCAGTGCCACATAGGCAATACCCACGGCGGCGACCGCGACACCCACCGGTGCGAAGTCGAACATGGTGTAAGGCGCGCCCAATGCTTCGCCGCGGAAGGTGGCGACCACAATATTGGGGGGTGTGCCGATGAGGGTAATCATGCCGCCGAGGATCGAGGCAAACGATAGGGGCATCAGTGTCAGCGCCGGGCTGCGCTCGGCTTTTTCCGCGGCCTGCAGGTCTACCGGCATCAAAAGCGCCAACGCAGCCACATTGTTCATCAGTGCTGAGAGCGCGGCGGATACGCCAGCCATCAGCGCAATATGCTGTCCTATCTGTCGGGTGCCATCGAGCAGCGCGCCGGCGATCAGCTCGATAGCTCCTGAGAGGTAAAGCCCCCGGCTGATAATCAGCACCAGCGCAATGATGATCACGGCGGGGTGCCCGAAACCGGCAAAGACTGCCTCTGTGGGGATCAGCCCCAGTAAATAGGCGATCAATAGCGCCCCAAAGGCCACCAGATCGTAACGGTACCGGCCCCAGATGAGAAATACGAAAAGACCGCCGATGAGGGCAAAGAGCATGGCCTGGTGGGTTGTCATGATACCCCTGCCGTCAGCTGTTTGCGGTAACCAAGCGCTCGAGCGCTTCGTGAAAGTGGCTCACGCGGCACTCGATCTCGTTGAGCCAGCATTGCTGAAAGCCCTCGGAGTGCATGCCCTGTTGTGCATGGGCAAGCAGTGAGAGGTCTTGGTCGATGGTGTCGGTCATGGAGGCGTTGCCGGCAATGACATCGGCGTAGTCGAAGCACTCCCAATCGGGTCTACCCAGTTTGCTCGCGCGCTCGTTGCGTTTTTCTTTGAGGTCATCGGTGCCCTCGAGAAAACGTTGCGCCTCGCTGTTGGGAAAACGCTCAAAAGAGAGCTTGTCGAGGTAGCACTGGTTGGGGTCGGTGGCATGGGGCCGCAGCCGCATAAACCACAGCATCTCGGGTTGGTAGGTGACGATCGCGTTGGGAAAGATGTTGGTCTGAATCACGTCGGTCAGTTCTTCGTCAGAGAAGTTGCCGTAGTAAGGCTCCTCTGCCTCCAGCGCCCGCTTGGCCACGCGAATCGCCGCCTGCACCTCGTCTACCTTGCCCTCAAAGGCATCGGGGTCGAGCCCAAGGGACTGCAGCTGCATGGTGAGTAAATCCGTGGGCTTGTCGGGGGTGGAAAACAGTGAGTCGGTTTTGGCGCCCGGCACCCAAACCCGGGTATGCCCACCGTCGTAGCACTCACTCAACGATTCGGTGCAGTCGACAAAACGGCGGTGCTGCGGATGCAGATAATGCACGTGGTAAAGCTCACTGAAGTTGTCCAGTACGGCTTTCCAATTGCAATTGATAGACACCGTCTGGTCCTGCACCAGGGTCATATTTTCAAATTCATAGTGCGCCATCAGCGGCAGCATGTCCTTGAGGAAGGTTTCGAGCGGTGGCGCTTCCGCATCGAGGTTAATCCAGTAAAAGCCCAGCGCTTTTTCACAGCGCACCTTGGGTAAACAGATGTTTTCCAGGGGCAGTCCATCCTGAAATCCCTCTTGATGCGGGGCATAGGTCAGTTGGCCATCATTGCCGTAGCGCCAGCTGTGATAGGGGCAGCGGAAGCTATCGGTGTTGCCGTGGTGGTCATCGACCAACCGCACCCCGCGATGTTGGCAAACGTTGTAAAACGCCTGCACCGACCCTTCGGCGCTGCAGCTGAGCAATAGGCTCTCCGGCCCCAAATCGAATACGGTGTAATCACCCGGGGCCTGCAAATCTGACGCGTGTACCGCGGCAATCCAGCTTTTGGCCCACACAGCGCGCCACTCGCGGGCGTACCAGTCACTGCTGATGTAGCGCTCTTTAGAGAAATTTTTAATGGTCCCGCTGTAGGGCGCGCGGCCCTGCTGGTTAAGCGGTTGCTTGGCATTCATGCAACATCCCCAGGCACTATCATACCGGTGGTCTACGCTGTGCTCAGTCTACTGATTCTGCGGTCAGTGTGCGCGGGCTTTACTCGGCGAGCAAGCCGCAAAAGTGCGCTTCTAGTGCGGCTGTCGGTTGGCCGATCAGGGCCTCAACAGTTTTGGCTGCTGCGTCGGGAAAGATCGCAGTGAGCCCCGCCTCCACCCCAGCCACGATGTTAGCCGCACTCTCCAGTGGGTCTGCCAGTGTCGCCGGACTGCCGGCAGTCATGTCGGTAGCGGTGGGGCCCGGGTACACCCCGACGCATTGAATATCCGGGTGTTTGATCCTCAGACCTTGAGTGGCGGTGTGCAGTGCGGCTTTCGTAGTGCAGTAGCCCTCACAGCTGCCCACCGATGCAAAAGCCGCCATTGAAATCATATTGATAATGACTGGCTGCGCGCTTTTTTTCAGAAGCGGCAGCAGCGTATCGATTATTCGTAAAGGGCTGTATAGATGCAGGTCCATCATCGACTTCAGATTATCGAGCTCCTCGGAGGGGTTTTCGGTGGTGGTGATCAGGTTGCCGGCATTGTTGATGATCACATCCAGCGTAGGAATGCCGCGGACAAGACTAGCGACCGAATCCTCCTGCTGAATATCCAAGGGGAACCAACGTACGCGATGGTCTGCGACTGCGCCGGGCTCGGTTCGGTACCCCGCGTAGATTATTTTCGGCGAGTACTGCAAGATCGTCTCACACAGAGCCGCGCCCAATCCCCGGTTGGCGCCCGTAATCAGAATGGCACGATCGCGGAAGGTAAAAGGTGACGAATGGGGGGGCATGGCAATGACTGGTCTTCAACAATAAAAAGTGAGGCTTAAATGAAACAGTTTGCGAGCGGACATGCAATGCAGAGTGC
>JAYNYK010000068.1:8298-12485 GCA_038102985.1 Halieaceae bacterium | reverse complement strand
GCATTGGCCAATGTCAGGCACTTTCGACGGCTCGAACACCTTACTCAGCCGCTAGATTGCTATCGCTTTTCAACCCTACTGGTGGATCCGCCGAGAGCCGGGTTGGATCCAGCCACCCTAAAGCTGGCCGCTGGTTTTGAGCGTGTGCTTTACATCAGTTGCAACCCTGATACTTTGCGTGACAATCTCGCGGCGTTAACGGGCAGTCATATTATCGAGCACTTGGCCTTTTTCGATCAGTTCCCCTATACCAGTCACTTGGAATCGGGCGTCATACTGAAAAGACGGACACAATGAATCCCATGACCCCCTTGCAAATAGCCGATCGACTCCAGAACCATCCCAGCTGGAGATGCGAACAGAATTGGCTTGCCCGAGACTTGAAGTTCGCTGATTTTCAGAGCGCCTGGCAGTTCATGAGTTTCGTTGCGGCGTGTGCGGAGCAAGCAGACCACCACCCCAATTGGTACAACGTCTACAGCACCGTTCAGATCCGACTGTCTTCCCACGATGCAAACGGTGTTACCGAGCGAGATTTTGCGCTGGCGCTGCAGATCGACGAGTATCTCACCGACGCAGTCTTTACTGATCTGGATCCAACACCCATTTTCACGCCATAACCAGAGGAGGAACACCCATGCAGCTTTCTTTCTACGACGCCAGCGTCTCCTGCTACCAACAGGTCTTGGACAGCACTGCAAAAATCCTCAAAAAAGGGGAGGAACATGCGGCGTCGCATGATTTTCCCTTGGAGGATATTGTGCATTACCGCCTTCATGAGACCATGTTGCCCTTCAGCTTTCAGGTGATATCAGTATGGCACCACTCTTACGGCGCCATAAAAGGCATGCGCAAGGGTGTTTTCTCTCCACCACCGAGCAAACCCGACATTGATTACGCCGGGCTTTGCGCCCTGATTGATGAGGCGCGAGCGTTGATGAATGAAGAAAGCGCCGAATCGATGGAAGCGCTGTCCGGGCAGAAAATGTATTTCAAAATGGGTGAAATGGAGATCCCATTCACCACCGATAAGTTCCTAGCGACGTTCTCAAAACCCAACTTCTACTTTCACGCCACCACGACCTATGCCATCTTGAGAGCCATGGGAACACCCCTGGGCAAGATGGACTATCTGGGGAGCATGGCCGTCGGGCATTGACCTGGCTGGACTCGCAGCACCCGCGGCCCAGCCAGCGATCCGACCACAGATTTACTCAGTCAGAAAGGATTGAATGGCATCGCTCACGCCCGCCTCATTCAGCATAGGCGCGTGACCCACGTTCGGCACTGTCAAGACGTCGAGTTGTCGATGATGCTGGCCCATTTTTGCGACGCAGTGCTCCGAGAGGAGATCGGTGAGCGCCCCGCGAACCAAGAGGGTTGGCACTGACGCAAGGGCATCAAACATTGACCATAAGGTATCGGCCTCCGTATCCGCGCCCTCCTCTTTGAGAGGCTCAACGATTCGGGGGTCGTAATCAATCACGATCTTGCCGTCCCGCTCAACATAGGTTTGCGACGCAAAGTAGTGCCATTGGTCTTCGTTCCATTGCGGAAAGATTTCGCCGCTGATTGACCTGAGATAAGCGGTAGCAGACGCCCAATCATCAAAAGGACCGGCCACCCCAACATAGGACTTGATCCGCTCCAGCCCCTCTGGCGCAATTTCGGGCCCAATATCGTTAATAACGGCCCGAACGATCAAGCCAGGATACAAGGCGTTCAAGGCGAACGTCATGAGACCGCCCATCGATGTGCCCACCACGGCAACGTGCTCGATCTCAAGGCTCTGCAATAAATGGTACGTGTCCTGAACATAATGAATGATCGTGTAGCGCGAGGCATCGCTGTCGTAGTCAGACAATCCGCGGCCACGCTGCTCTGGCACCAGCACGCGGAAATGCGCGGCCAGATCGGGTGCAAGGTCCTGAAAGTCGCGGCTGTTGCGGGTGAGCCCGTGTAAACACAATGCCACCGGCGCCAAATCCGTCGGCCCGGGATAATCCCGAGCATACAGCCTCAAACCGTCGTCAGTTTGAAAATAGCAGTCGCTGAAAACACTCATGTCGCTTGCCGATAGCGATCAGACAAGGCCGCGTAAACGGTTTTGGGATAATCCGGCGCCGACGCGTCCAGCGTCTCAAGGATCTCAACGAGATGCTCATTATCCTCTCTGCCAGCCCAGAGCTTGATATACGTACCACTTTTGTAGCCATTATCCTGCCGGAAAAAGTTGAGGACGTTTTTACCAACATATTGCTGGTAAAGCGCCTCTGGAGAGAGGCCACATGCCTTCATGAGAACTGCAAACTGCGGGACCGAAAAGGACTTGGTTTGCAAAGCGTGTTGCGCCAGAGCTTCTGTCGCCTCATGAATACCTATATCCACAGCTAGATCGAGCTGCAGGTCAGCACTGATTGACGCGGCGAGCGCCTCCAGGTCCGGCTCTGTCTTAAATAACGCTGACATCCCGAAATGCCAAATATCGATCACTTCTAATTGAACCTGATCCATGTCGGGGTCTTGTTTCTTCCACCACTTGTAGCCCACGTGATCCATCAATTCACCACACTCTATCCATACCGCTCGGTACCAGGCAAAATCTTGATCAATCCACTGCTCGTGCACCCGGGCATTCATTTGGGATTGCATCTCCAACATGTTTCTTACTGCTGCGTGCTTCACCTCAGGAAAGACCTCGCTCGTTTCTGAAAAATGACTAAGACTTTTATCAATCGCCACGGCCTGATGGGGTTGAGATCGCTATTCGCCAAAGGCTGGATGAGGTCACCCATGATCACTTGGCTCTCTGTTCATTCATAACTTAAGTGATCTCTCTGAAAGAGCATTTTGGGATCGGAAAATGATTTGAATTCCAGACAGTTGCCGCAAGGATCCTGCAGGAAAAAAACGCGCTGCTCTCCAACCCTTCCCTTGAATCGCGTGGTTGGCGCGATCCTGAAATTTGTCTTGGAGGAGCGCACACGATCCTCTAAGGCCTCGAATGCGACTTTATCAAGCACCACACCAAAGTGCGGCACCGGAATCAGCTCACTGTCGACGGCATTAACGAAAACTTCTCTCCCCGGGTTTGATGCCGCGTGGTGGAGCACCACCTGGTGACCAAAAAAGTTAAGGTCGATCCATTTTGCTGACTCGCGGCCTCGACAACAACCCAGCACGCCCTCATAAAACGTCGCAGCTGTGACCAAATCATCGACGGGAATAGCCAAGTGAAAGGGGGCTAGTACATTTGGTTGGCTCACGAGGCGGCTACCACATGGCTACGGGATTGATCACCATTTGAACCGCGCCCTTGAGGCGCGCTTGGCCCAGCACAAACATAAACTCTCCCACACCCTCTCTGGCCAGCCGGCCCGTGTTCATGGTCTCCAGTATATAAATTCCGTTTTCCTTGAGCAGAATAGCGTGGTCATAAAACACTTTGTCACCCGGCTTCGGCGGCACAGCCCCCAAACCCCAGGTATCCGCGCCTACAGCCAAAGGCTTGAAGCCAGCGAGGAAGCGCGCCGCATCG
The DNA here is from genome assembly GCA_038102985.1 of Halieaceae bacterium. Classification (GTDB taxonomy): domain Bacteria; phylum Pseudomonadota; class Gammaproteobacteria; order Pseudomonadales; family Halieaceae; genus Luminiphilus. Next base: position 8,947 of record JAYNYK010000068.1, on the reverse strand, counting down.
TTGTCAATACCGGGTATCGTCGACACCCATTGCTCAGGGTCAGCATTCAGTTTGGCGTCAGTCCAACCGGTATGGAACAACACAACATCACCCTCGCTGATAGTGAGGCTCTGCTGTTCCATCGCAGCTTGGATATCCGCCCTGGAAAAAGGCTGCGCTGGTGCCAGATGGTCAACGCCGAAATATCGCGCCATATCGATCAGCACACCACGGGCCACCATTGGCGGTACCTGACTGATGTCCATTTTGGTAAGACCGGTTATGGACGAAAAATCTTTACCCTGATTGCAGTTGTAGAACTCTCCGGCCTCACCCATGTGACCCAGGCCATCTAACTGGGGGCCGGTACCTAACCACATTTGCACTAAATCATCGTTAGCAGTCGCGTTCCATCCAAATTGTGGCGTGGTATCGGTGCGAAAATGCTGCTCAGGTTGCACCACCTGAAGCTGAGTGTAGCGCGGCGGGTAAGCCGGCATGCCTGGAGTAATCACGATTCCCAATGGATGACTGGCACCTTGCTTCACCAGCTTTGCCGCCGCGAGCGTTCGCTCTGGCGTAATGCGGTTGGCAGCGCCAATCTGATCGTCAGCGCCCCACTCTGATGGCTGACAAACCTCTGCCGCGACCCCCGCAGACACCCCCCATA
>JAYNYK010000068.1:0-8198 GCA_038102985.1 Halieaceae bacterium | reverse complement strand
AGGAAAACCCCATCGGGATCGATAGCATGAACAATGCCACCCGTGTCCGCATCAGTACCCGAGCAACAGGGTGCAATTTCCGACAGAAATGGCACATCTTGTCGCTTGAGAATCGCGACCGCTCGCTCTACATCGGGCACTGTCAGTGCGAGGCGGTTAATGCCCTTATGATTGATCGGCGGCGGATACGCGGGTTCCGGGTTGAAAGGTTGCAACCACTGAAGAAGGCGGAGCCGATGTCGATCACCACGATTAATTGCAACATCGGCCCCCTTATAACGTACAGGCTCACTGAAACCCCAGGCCGCCGCCTCAGCCTCACTCATCTCTTGCTCATTGATTCGCCTGACATGGGTGTAGCCGAAGCGACGGTAAAACTGAATCGAGTTTTCGAGGTCGCTCACGTTGATGCCGATGTAGGGCATCCCCACAATATGAGTCGCGTGAGTGTTGTCCGAGGCACGAGGTATTGGGCTCTCCTCTAACTTGAGAAATACGCCGTCTGGGTCACGCATAAATACAAACCGATTCCCAGGCGTTCCATAGGGCTCGCTGAGAAATTTGTGGCCCTTGCCGTTCAGATATTGATAGTCGGAGTCTAAGTCGGTCGTCATCAGCGTGGCATAAGCCATCCCGAGATGATTTGGCTCGCCATAGGGGGGGCATCATTAAAAGGTGATCGCCACTGCAGGAGGTCGATACCGGTTGTGTTTGCTGCGCCCGGAAATAACAGGACCTCACCTTTGGCCAGCTCGTACTGGCATTCGTCAAACATCCCTAAGGCCCGTGCCATGGCGTGGGTATTTGTCAATGGAAAACCACTGATACCCTGAGTGAAGCCCAATTCCCGGTAGAACTCGCGAGTTCGCTCAAAATCAGCGGTATGAATCGCAAAATGAAATCTCGCCCACAATCCAATGTCGGTATCAGATTCGAAGGCGATATCCGGCGTTTGGACCGTCGCTTGCAGCTCGTAATCCTCAGCGAATGCGAGTGGACAAAAAACAATCAAAACCAGAATAATTCGTAACATCATAGCGCCCTCAAACTTAAGAAATCTAAACATAAGCGGCCTTCATGAGGAAGCGCCAAGGGACATCCAATGGGTCAATTACCGACACTGCCCATTTGGGTCGTTCTAGTTTGACTACCTTTAATGCAGACCAAATCGATGGGGCCCGCTAACGGGTGCTGGGCTGATCCCCAGCGGATAAAACGGCCGTTGACACAGAAACGATCGGCGATCAGGTGAGGATGGCGAAAGTCATAGTCAGCGTAGCGAAACGAAACGCTCACTACCCTGCCCTCGGGCACCCGAGAGATGGCACCTCGATGACTTAAATAGTGTCCAAATTCTCCATCTTTGATAACCAGACGCACTACGGACTGACAGAACGCGGGGGCGCTGAACACAGTAAGTAAAAAAGCCAGTACAACCGCGCGATACACCATGGACTCCTGAGGACGTGCCGTATAAAGCCTACGCGGACGCGGGCTACACGGACCACTCTCGGTGCTTTGCCATTCCCGGATGACTCGCCAAACCGACAAGCCCTCAGTGCTTGATTCGGGAACTCCAGATGCGGGAGTCCGAACTAAGCGACCTCGTACTTAACACACAGTGCCTCAACAAATTCGTTTCCTCCTCGCATCCCAGCCAACAAATCTTTTGATGTTGCCGCGGGCCATTGAGGCATCTCGGGCACTACTTCTCCGGGGCAGATGGATTGCCATAGATCTGCAAAAGGGAGCCCAAGGTCAACCGATTTCACATGGCAAACATAAGTCATGGCCGCCCTTCGCATTTCCGGTTCAAGATTAGACATGATTCCTTTCCCGAGCTGGAATTATCGACTGCTCTCGAGAGCACACGCTACAACTGCAACGATTTACCCGTCACCACGTCACCTTAACGCGAAGCTGAGGCCGTTGCACAGCGCGCACGGTCTTCTTGAGCATAGGTTTTACAGGGGTCAACCACGCTCACTGGGCCAGCGGTGCCATTGGGGTACACTCCCGTATTGCGGCAATGCCACTCGGCACGATCGACCTCCTGCAGGCAAAGCTCATAACGGCTGTCCGCCTCCGAAATATGCATCTCCTGAGCCAAACCAATAAACACAGCGGTCAGGATTGCTCCAATGATCATTTTGTTAAACACGTTTCATTCTCATGCTCGCCAGCTGCACTGACCCATGACTCAATTACCCCATTAGACTCACGATGCTCCCCATCAACGGTTCGGCGACGCTCAATGACTGGAATATTAGACTCAACCCTTATTGGGGTGCACTGGTTGCCAGCGGGACTCGCAGCATCAGTCCCCTACTGCCGTGTAGGGCACGCAGTTGGGTCCTCATCCAACGGGTGGCTTCCTTATAACTTACGAATTTCCTTCCATTTTCCCTGAGCGTCGTAAGTAATAACAAATGAACCCGCCAACCCCGAGGTCGTCACGTAAGGCTGCAAAACACGCCATGGCAAACTGATGGTGGTGCCCTTATCTGTGCTCACCACGATGCGACGCTTGGAGCCGTTATAAAAAGCCACCAGCTGACTTTGGGACAAACTCAGAGAGAAAATAGAATGGGGCATGGATCAAATGTTTACCAACGCCAAAGAACTCGGCGCTCAGACAACTAACACGGCGCCCGGCCTGTATCGGGGATGGTGCGACCGCAAGGTGCGTAAATCACCCCCCCCACCGCATCACTGAATTCTTGTTAGCACCGCTGAGTTCTCGGTTAATTGACCTTCCAGCATAATGCTGTTGGTAAACAGCATCGAGTCGCCAGAGTCGCCTTGCATCACCCACTTCATTTGGGTCACAAAACTCTCGTGGTCAGCGTGGAGGTCGTTCATTGCCCCGTCTAATTCCAGCTCCAGGGATGCATCTGACACATCACGCACTTTAAAGACAGGTTCCGTACCCAGCGCGCAATAATGTCTGACCACTAGCTCGCCGTTCTTATCGCTATAGGTCGTCAACATCTCCACGCCGTCCTCAACCAACGTTTCGGTAATCGTGTTGCCACCCGAGGTCACTCTCCATTCGTAGGAGACATCGATGACTTTTCCTGTCAGGCCCTGGGTCATCTTCCCTTCCCATTTACCCACCTTCTTCTCAACCTGCTTGAAAGCCTCACTGCTCTTTACCTCTGGCATTGCGACATCGCCAATGACTACCGGCTGGTCCGCGCCTTTGGCCACTGCAGAAAGCATGAATAAAACAACCACGCCCCAAGATATTCTCATGATCCTCTTACCTCCCTATCAATAAAAGAAGCCAGCCACAGTCGACAAACTTTGTCATTGCGATGACGGCCGTGAATAGACATAGATCAGCTTGATTTTCCCCTCTTCGAATTGCACGTCATGAACGTGATGCTCGGTCACGGGGTTTCCATCTGGGCCGTTGAAGGTGATGTCATTGCCTGTTGTTAACCAATGCTCCATCGCACCCTCGTTATTCATCCCACTGTTTGCGATCATCCATTTGACCGTCCACTTTGGATCATCTGAGGTCTTAAACCAGGCATCCAGCCACTCAATGTGCGCTGCATTTCCATCGATTTTCGAACCATCGGGTGGATATCCCATCCAGTCTTCAGCATTAATAGCGCCGATTGCCTCTAAATCCCTGTCATTGTGTGCCTGAATGTAATCGACCCAGATTTGTTGATTGCCGGTATCACCGCCAGTGATTTGGCTCGACGATCCGTCTTCAAGGTATACGGTGCCAATCACCGGACTATTCGATTCACTTTTTGCACCGTGGCCGTCTGCCATCAAGCCAGCCGTCCAAAACATTGATACAACCAAAGTTACAACTGCTCTCATCTCAAACGCTCCTCGCTTCGTGGTTTAGCCTCGCTGGCTCAAAAAACAGCCGGCGCGCATTGGTGGCAAAGATTACTCACTGAACAACGTAAACGTCGTGAGTTAATTCACGGGTAAATGCATCAAACACGACTTTGTCGAGGTTCTGAGTGCCATCCTGCATGTTGACCAAAAAATGGATAGTGAACACCGTTCCGTTCCGAGAGTAAATCCCGACACCCGCTCCAGAGGCGAATCCACCGTCCTCCATGGCACCTCTGCCTTCTACATCCACCCAGCCAGACATGCCATCAGGCCGCGCGGTTAAGGTATAGGTAGTGTACACACGTCCGTAGGCACCCATGGGCCCCTCCGCTGTGATCGTGCCACCAGTAGCGGATAGCGAGACAGAGGTCACCTCCATGGGTGCGCTATCCTGCCGCATATCAAAGGCCAACGCGCCTTTGTCATCAGCCAGTAGTGATTGAGTAAAAGCCAAAGTCACGATGGCAAACAATAATTGCTTCATCAGATCTCCTTAAAAAGCGCAAAAACAAATCCTGGTTGACTATACCCACATGACTTTGATGAATGCCAGTCAAACGTCGGGCCTGAGCAAAACAATCTTCGCAACCCTGGCAGCACCGGTGCCAATGCTATGATCACTGCGGGTTATTAATGGGGAGATAAAAGTGGCGATTGGCTTGCTAGCAACAATTACGGTACTCGAGGGTAAGAACGCTGAATTCGAGCAGACATTTCTCGACCTGACGGCAATGGTGCGGGAAAACGAACCCGGCAATATTTTCTACGCCCTGCATAAAAGCGCTCAGGACCCGCAGGTTTATAAGGTGATGGAGCAGTACGATAGCCGCGAAGCTTTGGAACTCCACGGCAAGACCGAATACTTCAAACAGGCTAATCAGCAACTGGCCGGCCTAGTGGCCTCCGCCCCTGAGATTGAAGTGCTCGAGGCCGTGACACGGTGATTTATTGACCCAAAAAAGAAGCGCCCCCTAGGAGTAGCCGGTGGGGCTCCCGTCGGGGGCGGTAGCAGACTTATGGTCCGCCGGTGTATACGCATATTAATACGAACGGATCTTCTCTACGCCTTAGTGCGCACCCTTAGAATAGCAACACCTATCGTTTTTTACTCCGCCTTGGCCAAGGTGGCCCCGCTAGGACGTAACCGGCCACGGAAAAAAATATCAGCGCCATGAGAAGCGTCTCTAACCTCGACACATCAGCCCCGCGGTGAAGCAGTAGCGCACCACCCACAATAACCAGCATCGATACGCCGTAGCAGATGAAACCCAGCCGCAACACTAACTTTTTCATGGATGCCCCCTATTGAACAACGGCCCCGACCGGTTGCGGTATTTGACCATCAAATACGCGGCGGACGCCCTAGCCTAAAGTGACATCGAAGACATCGCCTGCGAGTGATACCCTATGGCTGGGGTGCACGTGGGCTAACTCACTGCAACATTCGACAGATGACCATAAAACCAGAGGAAATTAAAATGGTAACAAGAGCATTACTGACCAGCATTGCGATACTTTTTGCGTCTTCGGCTTTTGCCGATAACCATGGAGCCGCAGGTCAGGGCAATGGCGCGTTTACCACGCTTTTCGTGGCCGCAAAAAATCCTGAAAGCTACATTGAGTCTGTAAAGTCAAACCCAGCACTGTATGACATGATCGGCGCTGAAGCCGCCGGCTATTGCGCGACGATTTCTGGCCGCGATTATCTGGGCCAAGTGATGATGTGGAGTGCCTTTCCAAGCGTTACCAGCGCCCTAGTTGGGGCGTCAAAATATGACCCGACAAAAGCATCGGCAGAGATGGCCGAGCAGCGGGAATTTAAGTACGGCGCTACCTGGGCACCGCTGAAGCCATTCCCGAGGCTCGACCCAGGATATGAGCGGGCGATGCGACTCAAGATAGATCCTGCTAATTTACCGGCATTTATCGTTGCCATCTCGAAACTGGAATCTGAAATCGTTGCTGCGGGTCACGACACCTTTATGAACGGGCTTTTTGTGGCGATCGGTGGCGGCACCAACGAGGCAGGCACCTACTATCTCAAGTCAATTACCTCATCGGTCGAGACACATGGTGCGGTAATCGACGATTATTTTTCGGGCGCATCTTGGGGTGCCGCCTATAACGAAGCGGTTGCTCTTATTGACGAAGTGGTCAACGACCAATTCGAGATCTGCGAACAATTTTATCCAGTGAATTGAGACCGTAGCTAAGTGATCGTTGAGGGGGACCTGAGGTGCCCCTCACGTTTTCAGGCACAAGGCACATTGGCATCGATCCCGAGCGGTCGTTACATTCAAAGCGCTTGACATGCTATGCGCCGAGGTAGCGTCCGCCGCGGATCTCACTACAGGATGATCGAGAGGACCAGCGATGCTCAGTCGTCATCCTGCTCTTTCATGTTCTCTTCAAGCTGCTTAAGCTTTTCTTGGTACTCCTCTTCACTGAGGTTATGCCAACCGATACATTGGCCGGTCGGACTTCTGCCACAGCCGCACTCTGCCATACCCTTCTCCTCCTAAAGAAAAGACACTCAGATTAACAGTTAATTCATGCTTTCGCCGGTGCCGGCGCTCCCTCCAGCATATCTTAATCCCCACAAGGTCCATCCAGCTCTTGAATCTACTGTCGAATACCCGCATTCGCTTCCAATCGGCTCTTTTCATACGGGCCCACTGCTGTCTGCCACGGTGTACAGCGATCGATAGAGAGAATGTGCCGAATCCAAACCGAGGCCCATTTGTAACTGCTCCATCGCCTGTTCTCTTGGAGGAATGTCAGTGGCGAAGTTGTAGTCGAGCGCATAAGTACTTTTGCAGATCAACCACTCATTACCCACACGCTGAAACCGATTGAGATAGCGGCCACCGAAAACATTGAGTGTTTTATTATCGAGCGTGCTTGTGGCTATGCCGTAGCACTCAACATCGGCAAGATCACCCTGGAGCTGAATTGCCACGTTTGATAGAAAGTGACTGCGATGTAAAGTGGCCCGCTCGACTGCCATAACGATCGGATAAAACCCTTCAACATCGCCTTGGTAAAAGCCGTAGTCAATCACAGCCTCGGGCGCATAGCAGGTCCTCAGCAGCGCCTCGTCCAGCCAATCAAGGGCGCGACAATAACGCGTGATGGTTTGATTAATACTGAGTTGATCCTCTACCGCTCGCAGTCTGGTATCAAAATCAGGCATCGTAAAGCTCTCCCGTGTCAGTGGATAAGCACGTTTCAGCTCTGCGTAGCGGCACTGTGATCGCTGAGCTCAGCAGGGTGAAATTCAACCTTTAACTAGTGAATGTCAAAAAGTATTGGTTTTTGATAAAACAGGGTGTGCCCCGAAAACATAAGCGCAGCCATTAGTCTAGAAAGCCATCAATAGCCCTTCAGCGACCGCGTTACCTCGAATCGATAACCATCGGCACGTTTCTGAGGGTTATCGGCATCACAAACACCGGCACCACGGTATCTGCCCGGAAGGCAGCGCGTCTCAAAGTTCAAAAAAATAATACGCTCGGTGGTGCCCAAGTTGCACACATTAGGTTCAGCGATATCAGAGTCCTGTGTCCAATACATGGAGCCCCTAGCACGCTGCTCCCACCACTCGCAACCCGAACCCTCTAGCGGCTCACCGGCTGGTTCCGCGGACCACCAAGCACGAAATACGTCTTGGGTCTCCGGATTCCTCTTGGGCTCTCGAGACGTGAACTGCAAGTGACCAAAACGAACTTTCTCGGCATCAGAACGCGAGGGCAGCAACAAAGGAAATACCTCTACTTTGTAATCGTCAATCGACAGGTGCTGCACTCCACCGCCCGCAATCCACGGGTCAAACAAACCATCAAGCCGGCAGTCAGCAACAGAATCATCGCTGCCTCTGCAGTACCCAGGTGTCGCAGTGTCATCAATTTCCTCCTGACTGGGCCCGCAAGCGGACAGAATCAACAGCAACAGGACGGCTAGTTTTCGCATTAGGGTTGATTTCCATGTTTGCATTACGCAAGCATACAAAAAAAAGAGCCCACCGGCAGACCAATAACAAGCGCCCACCAACTTACTGGATTACAAGGGTGAAGATACAACAGTATTTCCGACCCCGAAGCCGAGCCCATCTCTGATTTTTGCGCTGACGCTTTCTTGTCTCGCCAAAATGAATAACCGATAATCCCCTAACGATCACCCGATATCCCAAGGCACTGTGCAACTCGACATTATTCGCGATCTTCGGCCAGCACTATATCCGGCTCCATCACCGCATCAGGAGGAGATAGAGGGGTAGTTTGGTGACAGTACGCTGCGCGAATATAGTGCCGAGGAAAAAGCACGACTGGGTGAGA
>JAYNYK010000008.1:0-52923 GCA_038102985.1 Halieaceae bacterium | reverse complement strand
ATAGGAATTTCCAAGTCACTTTTTTCACCCAGCCAACGGAGCCTGACTGATCTGTCATCCCGAGGCTGGAGCAACCACACTGCCCCATCCAGCTCATCGCGGATCAGCGAGACCAGATCATCTATGTGTTGCTGCACGCCGCCACCGTAGCTATGCGACACAAACAACCATCTTGGCCCAGTGCGCTGACTGAGTCGCGCGAGATCTACTGCCAACCGATAGGGCATGGCCGGATCCTCTAGAATCCAAGCCTTTACCGCTTCGGCATAACCCGGAGAGCGTTCATCAACAATTTCCTGGGCGACGCGTCTTCGCTCAACCGCCTCGATACCAAAAGAAACGCCGCCCTGATGGAATACAAAAACGTCCGCGGCCAGAATGTGCCTCCAGCCATCGCGGGCAAGCCTGCAGCATAAGTCCACTTCCTCGCCATAACCTCTGCCAAAAATGCGGTCAAAACCACCTGCCCCTTGCCAAGCGGCGCGCCGCACCCACATGCAAAACCCCACCGCCGTGGGTATGTCCACTGACTCCGCATCATTGAGGCGCGAGAAGAGCGCATGGAGCGTCGCGGTATCCGTCCCTTCGGGCAGCTCATTTTCCGCTGCCATCGTTGGGTAGCTGGCGATGGTGGCGTTATTGGAGAAGGGCGTGATGGTCGCGACCGTCGAGTCTCGTAGGGCATGGGACTGCAGTCGCTGCAACCAATCTGATGCGACCTCTGTATCGGCATTCAAAATCACAAAGTCCCGGTCGGGATTGACCGCCGCGGCCTCGTTAACGCTGTCCACAAATCCCTGATTTGTCTCGTGGGCGATCAGCGTCACTCCGGGCATCTCGGCCAACTGCTCAAGGTAAGTCGCGATCGCCGGCTCCGGTGAGGCATCGTCGACCAGGATTACGTTTGCCGACTGCATGGCATCAGAGGCGAAAAGCGCGTCGAGACACCGACGCACTGCATGTTCGCCCTTAAAGACGGGGACAATGATGTCAACCTGAGCTGCCGCTGACGCGCTCATCACATTGCCTTTTTCGATGGGGAGTCCGACACGCTACGGACCCATTTGCACGCTGCCGCCCGCAGACGGCGCACACAAAGACAAACTCATGGCTTGGGAATCCCCAGGGATCCGCTTATCCCGGAAAAGCATAGTCAGCAAAGATCTCACGCAATGCCGTTTTTTGTATTTTGCCCGTGGCGGTATGGGGCATCTCGTCGATGAACTGCACGTCATCGGGGATCCACCACTTGGCAATCTTGCCATTGAGATAGGTCTTGAGTTCGTCGGGGGACGGATCCTCCCCTGGCGCGCGCACGACAATCAGTAGCGGCCGCTCACCCCATTTGTCATGAATGCGTCCAATCACCGCCGCCTCGGCCACTTTCGGGTGGCCGGTTGCCACATTTTCGACCTCTATGGAAGAAATCCACTCGCCACCAGACTTGATGACATCTTTGGTGCGATCAGTAATGGAGACAAACCCGTCAGCACTCACGGTTGCCACGTCGCCGGTTTCGAACCACCCGGGCTCCCCATGGGCATCTGATCCCTCCAATTTGAAATAGCTGGAGCATATCCACGGGCCTCTTACCTTGAGCGCGCCAAAGGCTTTACCGTCCCAGGGCAGCTCCTGATTATCGTCGTCGGTAATCTTAATCTCCACGCCCCAAATAGGCGTGCCCACATTGGTGCGCACTTCAGCGAACTGGTCGGGTGAATACAGCTCGCGGTGTCCGCCGGCGTGGTTGGTGGTCCCCAGAGGGCTCATCTCAGTCATACCCCAGGCGTGCCGCGTATCCACGCCGTAACCGTCGAACTCTTCCATGACGGAAAGTGGGCAGGCCGAGCCTCCGACAACAACACGCGACAGTGAATCAACGCGCTCCCCCGATCCCCGCAAATGTGCCAGCAGGTTTAACCAGACGGTCGGCACACCCGCTGACAGCGTCACCCCCTCCTCATTGATGAGCACCGCCAGCGTCGGGCCGTCGCCCATTTTATTGCCCGGCATCACCATTTTCGCGCCCGCCGCTGGGCAGGCGTAGGGATTACCCCAGGCATTCACATGGAACATCGGCACAATGGGCAACATCACATCGCCACTGGAGATATTCATCGCATCGGGCATCAGTGTGGCGTAGGTGTGCAACACCGTGGAGCGATGACTGTACAGGACGCCTTTGGGATTACCCGTGGTCCCTGAGGTGTAACACAGCGAGCACGCGGCCTGCTCGTCGAGGTCCGGCCATTCGAAGCTGTCGCTATGTGGGCTCAGCAAGTCCTCGTAGCAAAGCACATTGGCCCGATCGGTGTCGGGCATGTGCTCGGGCGTTGTCATGATCACCCAGCCCTCGACGGCGGGGCACTGATCGGCGATACCTTCAATTAGCGGCCAAAAATCGGGGTCAAGGAATACGTAGCGATCCTCTGCGTGGTTGACGATGTAAACGATCTGCTCGGGAAAAAGACGAGGGTTAATCGTGTGGCAGACGTAACCCGAGCAGGCAGCGCCGTAATAGGTTTCCATGTGCCGATAATCATTCCAGGCCAGGGTCGCGATGCGATCACCCTGAGCGAGCTCCCACGCCTCCATAGCATTAGCCAGCTTTCGAGCCCGGGCGAAGCAATCCCGGTAGGTGTAACGATGGCGGGGATTGTCCCGGGTAATTGAGACGATCTCCTTGTGTCCATGCACCCGTTCTGCATGTCGCACGATCGAGGTAATCGTCAGTGGGATATCCATCATCAAACCATTCATGTCTGCCCTTTCTCCTTACTCTAAAGCTGATCAACACTGGCGGGGCACACCCCGCCCTCAACCGCCCAACGATCTGGGTCAGGCAGCCTTATGCCATCGCTCCTCGCCTTGGGTTGAGGATCGCACGGTGTGCCCCTCGCTCTCCAATTTGATGAGGTGCGCGAGTAGCGACAATTTTGCCCATTCATGCATGGCAGGGTCGACGTCGTCGTAAACTGAGAGCACCAGCGCATCGAGTGACTGGGGCACAGACACCAGTGCGCGCACCACCTTTGCTTCCCGCATGAGCCGATGGCGAACGAGCTTTTCCACCTCAGCACGACAGTCGGGGATCAGTTCCCCGTGTCCGGGCGCTACAACCCGCACATCGTAGTTCAGTAACCTTTTCAGCGAAGCGATATAATGGGCCATGCTGCCACCCGGTGGCACGATCACGACCGTTGAGCCGTTCATGATGTGGTCGCCGGCGAAGACCATCCCCTCTTCCTCAAGCAAGTAGCACACGTGATTGTCTACATGGCCGGGGGTCCGGATAGCCCGCAAAGTCCAGCCTGCACCGGCAATCTGGGCATCGTCTTCAATCTGCGCCTGCGGTTGAAAGCTCAGATCCTGATGCTGGTCGTCCGCAGTGGTCCTCCCCACCAATGCCGCTCCTGTGCGCGCTGCGAGTATCGCTGCGCCGGGGGAATGGTCGGGGTGGGTATGGGTACACACTACGTAACGAAGGCGGTCACCCACACAATCGAGGATCGCATCGATATGGGAGGGCATGGCGGGGCCGGGATCAATTACCGCCAGATCTTCTTCGCCAATCACATAAGTATTGGTGCCGGGGCCGGTCATTGGCCCTGGATTTGGGGCCACAATGCGGCGAACCCGATCCGACAAAACTCTGACGTCACCGTGGGGCTGCATTTCAATCCACCAAGCCGCTGATCGCGACATTCGGGTCAACATCGGCCGCGTAATCCACGCCCTCTACGCCGAAGCCAAACAACTGCAGAAACTCCTGCCGGTAACCGTCAAAATCAGCCAGCGATTTGAGGTTATCTGTATCGATGCGCTCCCAAATGCCAGCCACCTCGGCTTGCACCTGAGGATCCAACTCCAGTTGGTCTACTCGCAAGCGACCCGCCTCATCGAGCGCCCCATCACCATACAAATGATTGCGAAACAGGCGATCGATTTGTTCAATGCATCCCTCGTGATTGCCGTGGGCCTTCATCACCTTGAACAGAATCGCGAGGTAAATGGGCATCGCAGGGATCGCCGCAGACGCCTGTGTGACGACAGCCTTCAAGACCGACACCCGAGCATCACCACCCAACGGTGCGAGTGTGTCTCGAATATCCTTCACCCGTCGATCGAGATCCTGCTTAGCGGCGCCGATGGTGCCGTGCCAATAAATATCCCAGGTGATTTTCTCGCCGATATAGGTATAGGCCGTTGTCTTCACCCCCGATGCGAGCACCCCTGCCTCTGCTAGCGCGGTCATCCACATTTCCCAGTCCTCACCCCCCATCACCGCCACGGTATGGTCGATTTCGTCCTGAGTTGCCGGCTCAAGGTGAAAATTCTGAATCGCTTCCTTATCAGTATTAACGCCCTTTTGGGTGGTGGCTTGGCCTATGGGTTTTAAAGTGGAGTTATAGACTTCACCCGTTTTTGGATGGGTGCGACGCGGCGCCGCCAAACTGTAAACCACCAGGTCAATCTGCTCGAGATCCGCCTTGATCAGGTCAATCACTCGCGCTTTCATCTCATCCGAGAAGGCATCCCCGTTCAAACTCTTTGCATAGAGGCCCGCATCCCCTGCGAGTTGATGGAAGGCAGCCGAGTTGTACCACCCTGCCGTACCGGGCTTTCGCTCGTTTCCCGGCTTTTCGAAGAAGACGCCGATGGTGGCTGCGCCCGAGCCAAAGGCAGCGGTGATGCGCGAGGCGAGCCCGTAGCCCGTTGAGGCACCGAGCACCAAAACCCGCTTTGGGCCATCGGCTATCTCACCCTTGCTCTCCACGTGGGCCTTCTGCCGTCGGACATTCTCAAGACAGCCCGCTGGATGGGTCGTAGTGCACAGAAAACCCCGCACTTTGGGCTGAATCACCATAGACCAATCTCCAAAAAAAGAGAGCAAAGTCTAGCATGCAGGGGGGTTTAAGGAGCACACTGAGGACCTGGCCCGGTGAGGATTGATAAGCTGCTCATTGCTACACGGGAGGCAAGTCGATCAGCACTGGGAACCATCCACTCAAAGGATCCATCCATAAAAGCCACGCGACAAAAACACACCGGGAGAAATCCATGCAAACTGAAACTGCCATTCTCGCCCCCGCCGCCGTTTTGGCAGGTTGGTCCATGATTGTTTTCCTCTGGCTCCTGGCGCGACGCTTGCCCGCCTTCAAAGCGGCCGGCGTTGTTCTGGGAGCAATGCCCGCTGGCGCACGGGGAGGCGACGGCGAGGCACAAATGCCCGCCAAAGCCAATTGGATTTCTCACAATTACACCCACCTGATGGAGCAACCTACGGTGTTCTATCCAGTGGTAATCATGCTGGCACTGATGGGTGATAACTCGGCGCTGAGTATTAATCTCGCGTGGGGTTATACCGTCTTGCGGATTTTGCACAGTTTCTGGCAAGCCAACGTCAACACCATACCCATTCGCTTTGGGCTTTTCGGACTCGCCAGCGCGTGTCTCATTACCCTCGCCATCAGAGCGGTGATGCTCGCACTTTAATACCGGCAAGATTCAGGTCCTTGACCGGCTAATATGCTCTCGTATGCTCTCGGCCGGTTACGCCCCAGTCGCCAATGAGGGATACGCAGCGGTGCCGGGGCTAGGGCTTAAAAGGCGCATCTCCCCAGCGTTTCAGCTGTTCCGGGGTGTCGATATCAATCAGGTAATGGGTGTTGTCCGTCACCCAATCCAATGCCCACGGTCGCTTGCGGTGACGCCATTGCCCGCTACCAAAATCGCCGTCACCCCTGCGCACCTGACCAACGATTGACCGACCCAGCAAGACCGGATTACCGGGCTGGCCCTTCACCATCGGCCCCACAAATTCAATGTGCGGGTCGGCGTGTTTGTAGGCGCCAATCAAGGCGACGAGATCTCGGGCTTCAAGCGCGGGCATATCCACAGGCACGATCAGCGCGGCATCGACACGCCCGGAAAGCGCACAAGCACCCAGCCGTAGCGACTCTGCCTGGGAGTGCTGATTGGCAGGCTGCAACACCGCTGCCGCGTTGCAATCCTCCAGCAGGGGCATCAGGCGTTCACGGTGATGGCCCAGCACAACCACAAGTTCGTCCACTCCCGCCTCCGACAGCAGTCGAAGCTGACGTTGCAGCAGTGGTTCACCCCCGACCGATATTAAGCCCTTAGGTTTAAAGCCGAGGCGACTGCCGGACCCAGCAGCCAGTACGACCCCGCCAAGGTGCAGCCTGCCAGCGTCGCATTGACCCGGAGCACACCCGTCCATCAATACCACCGCGCCATCAGGCTTTCCCCCCGCGGCGGTAGTCGCACCGGAAGTCGGCAGGCGTCACATCACCATCCGCCTGACATCTGCCAGCAGCGCGATAAGCGCGGTCATGAAGCGCCCGCCGTCCCCGCCATTCACCACCCGATGGTCATAGGACAAAGCAAGGGGCAGAAGACTGCGGGGCTGGAACGCGTCGCCATCCCAGACGGGCTGAATAGCGGCCCGACCCACGCCAAGAATACCCACCTCGGGCGTATTAATGATGGGCGTAAATCCGCGACCGCCGATAGCACCTAGGCTACTCACGGTAAAAACGCCCCCTTGCATATCCTCGGGCTTGAGCTGCTTGTCACGCGCCTTGTTCGCCAACGTCGCGATTTCAGCGGCTAGCGTCCAGATCGACTTCTCATCCACATCGCGAATGACCGGCACCATCAAGCCACCCGGTGTATCGACCGCCATACCGATGTGGCAGTAATGCTTCATCACCAGTGTCTCACCGCCATCGGCGAGGGAGGTCTTCAATTTGGGATTTTCCCGCAGGGCCACGGCGCAGGCTTTTACGATGAAGGGTAACGGTGTCAGGCGCACGTCCCGCTGTTCTGCCTCCGCTTTCATCGCCTTGCGAAACTGCTCCAGGTCGGTGATATCAGCATCATCAAATTGCGTGACGTGGGGCACATTTAACCAGGAGCGCACCATGTTAGATGCGGTCAATTTGTCAATGCGGGATCTGGAAAGACGCTCAATGGCGCCAAACCGGGTGAAGTCCACCTCCGGCACGCTGGGCAGAGCGGCTGCCGACGCGGAGGCGTCATTAGCACCTGCCAGCGCACCCGCAACATAGCGCTGCAAATCCTCTTTGAGGATGCGGCCCCGCGCACCCGAGCCACGCACTCGATCCAGCGCCACCCCAAACTCCCGGGCCAGTTTTCGCACGGCAGGTCCGGCGTAGACTAAAGCGGAACCGCCTTCCCCTGCTTGCGGGGCCGATCCAGCCCCCGCAACTGCCACTGCCCCCGAATGATGCTCGCCGGCAGTCTCGGGCACCGGCGCAGCGACCGCGGAAACAGCCACCGGGCTTGCCGCCGCGAGCACGTCCCCAGCGGTTTCGGATGCTGGCACCGCTTGAGCCGAGGCCGCCTCGCTCAGTTGCAGGGTGGCGATGGCAGCCCCCTCCTGCACCGTGTCACCGACGCTGACCAGCCACTCGGTGATGACACCCTCCACGGGTGCGGGCAACTCCATCGAAGCTTTGTCAGATTCCAGCAAGACCAGCGAGTCGCCTTCCGCTACCGCCGTACCCACAGGCACCAGTATCTCGACCAGATCAGCCCCCTGATCGCTGCCTAAATCCGGCACGCTGACTGATAGGAAACCGCCCTCACCACGTTCGTCAGAGGGAGCGGTATCGGCATCGTCACCCGTCTCCTCAGTCGATGGCGTGGGGGCCGCTTCATGGTTCTCAATGGCATCCTCGGAGGGTGGGCTATCCCCTTCCGATGGCGTCTGTTCCCGGATACCCTTACTCGATGCGCCCTTAGCGGCCAGCGTCAATATCACATCGCCCTCGGAAACCGCATCGCCCACTGCTACCCGAACTTCAGTTACGGTGCCTACTGAGCTTGCGGGTATTTCCATGGATGCCTTATCAGACTCAACCACAATAAGGCTCTGCTCAAGGTCGATACGGTCGCCCACCGCGATAAGCACCTCCACAACCTCTGCCCCTTCGGCGCCACCGATGTCGGGCACTTTAATCAGCTCGTCGGCCATACTATGTGTGCTCCTCGTATCGCTCTTAAACCCGCACCGGGTTGGGCTTATCCGCGTTAATGCACCACTTCGTGAGCGCCTGCGCCACCGTCTCGCGTTCCACCTCGCCTCGATCCGCCAGGGCTTTAAGGGCCGCCAGCGCGATATGCTCCCGGCTGACTTCAAAGTGCTGACGCAGTTGCCGACGCGTGTCGCTTCTGCCAAATCCGTCTGTACCAAGCACGGTAAAATCGCCCGGAATAAACTCGCGCAACTGATCGGTATGCGCCTTTTGATAATCCGTTGCGGCAATAAAAGGCCCCTCTGCCTGAGCGAGCTGCTCGGTCAGGTAGGGCACGCGCGGCGACACAGTCGGGTGGAGTCGATTCCAGCGGACAACGTCATTACCCTCTCGGGCGAGCTCATTGATACTGGTGAGGCTCCAAACGTTTGCGGCGATACCATAGTCCTGCTCGAGCATGTCAGCCGCGGCCTCCACCTCTCGAAGGATGGCACCAGCGCCCATCAGCTGAATCGTCAGCCCGCCCGACACCTCACTGCTTCGCAACCGATACAGGCCGCGCACAATGCCCTCTTCCGCACCCTCGGGCATATCGGGGTGGGCATAGTTTTCGTTCATCGTCGTGATGTAATAGAAGCAGTTTTCTCCCTCCTCAAACATCCGCCGCATGCCATCTTGAATGATGATGGCTAGCTCAAAGGCGTAGGCGGGGTCATAGCTGATGCAATTGGGAATCGTGGCCGCCAGCAAATGACTGTGACCGTCCTGATGCTGCAGGCCCTCGCCATTCAGGGTGGTGCGCCCGGCGGTCGCGCCAATCAAAAACCCCCTCGCCTGACTGTCGCCCGCGGCCCACGCCAAATCTCCGATGCGCTGAAAGCCAAACATCGAATAAAAAATATAAAACGGCACCATCGGATAATCGGACACGCTGTATGACGTCGCCGCCGCGAGCCAGGCCGAGAATGCGCCCGCCTCGTTGATGCCCTCTTCCAGAATCTGGCCAGTTTCTGCCTCTTTATAGTAAAGAATGCCGCCAGAATCATGGGGGGTGTAGCGTTGACCCACCGAGGAGTAAATGCCCATCTGACGGAACATGCCCTCCATGCCGAAGGTGCGAGCCTCGTCGGGCACAATAGGGACCACCCGCTCGCCGAACGTCTTGTCTTTGAGCAGTGTGGAGAGGATACGAACAAAGGCCATGGTGGTACTGATTTGGCGCTTACCTGAGTTTTTCAACTGGCTTGAAAAGGCGTTGCGCTGAGGCGCTGGCAAGGCGCTGGAGGTCGTTCTTCGATAGGGAATGCTACCACCCAATTCGGCACGTCGTTCGCGCATGTAACGCAGCTCCGGGCTGTCCTCTCCCGGTCGGTAGAAGGGTACGCTTTTCAAATCCTTGTCGCTGATGGGCACGCCAAAGCGATCTCTAAAAGCCTTCAGGCTCTTGATATCCAGCTTTTTCAGCGAATGCGTCTCGTTGGACGCTTCCCCCGCCTCGCTGGTGCCGTACCCCTTCACCGTCATCGCCAGAATCACCGTGGGACGCTCGACCTCCTCGCAGGCCGCCGCGTAAGCGGCATACACCTTATAAGGATCGTGACCGCCGCGGTTGAGGTACATGATGTCCTCATCGCTGAGATCCTTGACCAACTCAAGCGTCTCCGGGTGCTTACCGAAAAAGTGCTCTCGGGTATAGGCCCCGCCGTTAAACTTGCAGTTCTGCAATTCACCATCGCAGACCTCATCCATAATTTTTTGGAGACGTCCACTCTGGTCGCGCTCAATCAGGGGATCCCACTTACGTCCCCAAATAACTTTGATTACCTGCCAGCCCGCACCTCGAAATACCCCCTCCAACTCCTGAATGATCTTGCCGTTACCGCGCACGGGCCCATCGAGCCGCTGCAGATTGCAGTTCACAACAAAATGAAGATTGCCAAGGCGCTCGCGTCCCGCTAGGGCAATGGCACCGAGTGACTCGGGCTCATCGCACTCCCCATCCCCAAGGAAACACCAGATTTTGCGATCCCGATGATCGACCAAACCTCGCTTGGTCTGATATTTCATGACATGGGCTTGATAAATGGCCTGAATCGGGCCCAGCCCCATCGACACCGTGGGGAACTGCCAATAGCTAGGCATCAGCCATGGGTGCGGGTATGACGAAAGGCCGGCACCACCGACTTCACGACGAAAGTTTTCCAGCTGGGCCTCACTGATAACGCCCTCGAGATAGGAACGTGCATACATACCGGGCGCACTGTGCCCCTGGTAATAAATCAGATCGCCGGGGTGTCCGTTGCCAGTACCCCTGAAAAAATGGTTCATACCGACGTCATACAGCGTGGCGCTCGAGGAGAAGCTCGAGATATGCCCGCCCAGACCATCCTCGTTGTCGTTGGCGCGCATGACCATCGCCATTGCATTCCAGCGCACCAGGGACCGAATACGCCTCTCCATGAACAAATCACCAGGCATTGGCCGCTCGTCCTCAGGGGAGATGGTGTTGCGGAACGGCGTGGTAATCGCATCCGGTAACGGCACACGGGCGGATTGGGCTCGGTCGGATAAATGCCGGAGTAGTTCCCCCGCGGCCTCAGCACCGTTAAATCGCAAAACGGCGTCAAGGGACTCGGTCCACTCGTCGATCTCTGTCGCATCCAATTGCGCCATATGTGTTCCCCCATGCTTACGCTACGCCGATGTACAACCCAAGATAGCCGCCGTAGGGCCTGTATGTTTTTATTTAGTTCTATTTAAGAACTATAAAATTACTGCTGCAGCTGCGGTAACATAACAGAGGGCGGTGATATTTGGCATATAGTTCTGTTTTAGAATTTATAAAATAGGCGAATTACCCGCTTTAAGACGCCAGGTTTACCCGGGTGGAATCTGGGTCTTCCACGCGCTGGGGGTAAATGGCAGGACCAAAGCGCAGCGACACCATGTTGCAGCTTCTTGCTACCGGTAATCCATGGCCTCTCACTAGCCAACGGGGTAGGGGGGGGGCGCTAGCGGAAGCGCAAGTTCTCCCGGCTGAGATCCTTGAGCGAACGCGCACCCATGAGCTTCATATCCCTCTCCAGCTCAGCCTGCATGTTAGTAAGCGCTCGCTTTACGCCCTGTTCACCGGCGGCGGCCAAGGCATAAAGGTACCAACGGCCGCCGGAGCAGGCTTTGGCACCGGTCGACAGGGCTTTCAATACGTGGGTGCCTCGCTGAATGCCGCCATCACAGATCACGTCGATATCGCTACCCACGGCATCGACGATTTCAGCCAGCTGGTCAAATGGGGCCCTGCTGCCATCCAGCTGCCGACCGCCATGATTGGATACCATAATGGCATCTGCTCCGATTTCTACGGCCTTCTTCGCGTCGGCGACCGACATCACACCTTTGAGACAGAAGGGTTTGCCCCACCGTTCCCTTATTTCCGCGGCGTCGTCCCAGTTCATCGACTGGTCCAACATGGTAGAAAAATAGTCCGACACTGAGATGCTGACGTTTGATCCCTCGGCGATGCGACCTTTCAAGTTGGATAACTCAAAAGACTCGCGCAACAAATAGTTGAGGGTCCAGCCCGGGTGTAGCGCAAAGCTAGCAATACTCGAAGGCGTTAATCTGGGGGGGGATGTGAAGCCGGTCCACAGATCTCGCTCCCGGTTGCCCCCGACGATGGTGTCTACCGTTAGGGCTAATGCGTCAAAGCCCGCCGTCTTGCAGCGGTCAACCATTGCCCAAGTCAATTCTTTGTCTTTGTGGAAGTAAAGCTGGAAGATTTTTGGGCTACTGATCGTTTGACCCACCTCCTCGATACTGACCGTCGCCAAGGAAGAGATACCAAAAATGGTATTGAACGCTTCCGCGGCTCTGCCCACTGCACGCTCACCGTCATGGTGAAACAACCGCTGCAGCGCGGTGGGCGAGAGGAACAACGGCATGTCGATGGGCAAACCCATAACGGTGGTGGACAGATCGACTTCTTCGACACCCGCGAGCACATTGGGTACCAGATCACAGTCCTCATAGGCCTGCGTGTTGCGCCGATAGGTCACTTCGTCATCGGCCGCGCCATCAATATAGTGGAAGATGGGGCCGGGTAGCCGCCGTTTAGCCAACTTCCGAAATTGTGCAGTGTTGTAACAGTCGGCCAGCGTGATGCTCATCATTCATTTAATTCGTTCGATAATGCCTGTCGAGGCATTCCCTCATGGAATGCCTCGACATTGTCAATCAGGGTCGCGCCCTCCAGTTCTGCATAGGGCTGGTCTTGCCAACGCTGCCCACGCAATTGAATCAATATTCTGCTGGGGTCATCCGCCAAGACCGTCTTTTGATAATACTCGCGAATGGAAGTCAGCGTGACAGCCTCCACCGCGGCAATGAGTTGCTGACGACTGCTGAAGTCATATTGCTCGCGAATCCAGTCCGCCAGGAACGGCCCGGCCTCATCGGATAGATTGGTGGGCGGTTCAGTCAATTGAGTCAGCACACCGGATTTAAGGTTCTCAAACTGATCTTTAGTGAGGGCCTCCAGCATTGCAGCGTAGTCCAGTGAAAATTGCTCAAACCGCTCCAGCATTGCTGTGGGCGCCTTTACCGGCGTCTGGATATAAAACCCAATCCAAGGGTGGTCCTGCATCGTTGTTGTGAGCCCGCCCGCGGCGTAGCCGAGTTGCTCCTCGGTCCGCAACGTATCGAAGGCGCGGTTACGAAGATGACGCGCCAATACCAGACCATTCGCCTCATTGGTCACGGTCGGCGCCGGTGAGGCATAGAGGAGCATCATCCCAAGATCTTCCACTGGCAAATCAGCGTTGTAGACCACGCTCTGTCCAGCCGTGGGGGCGTACACGGCGCCGCGGGTATAGGGCGCTGCTATCGCTCGCTCGGCGGGGAGCACCGCTCTGATCGTGGCGACCGTATTCTCCGCATAAGCTTTATCGTAATTACCAAACAGATACACGCGTACCAGCGCGCTGTCCAAAACGGCCTCAACAAAGCCGTTAAAATTATCCAGCGTGACCTCGGTCGCCGCGCGGCGGACCGATGCCTCGTCGTAATAACCGGTCTGCGTCAGGCTGGCTAGCACCCTGCCCAGCTGACTCACCGGTAACGCTCGCTTGCGGTTGTCCAAGCCTCTCAGCAGACGATCAATCGCCTGCTGCAAGGCTTGCTCATCGGGATTAACGTTAAGGCCCGCCAGCGCCGCCGAGAGCAGCTTGGGCTGTTTGTCGGTAAAGCCAGAGAGGCTTAGCCGGAGCCCCTCATCGAGCGCGAGGCTGAGCCCCATCCCGGCGATAGCCGCCTCGTTAATCAGTGCGGTCTGGGCGAGATTGTAGAGGTCACTCCACAACAGCAACATCACCGCGGCATCAACGCTCTGTTGGCGATAAGGCGTGTTGAGATAGATCTGCGTGTAACCTCTGGGCAGCGCCGCAAACGCCTCACTGCCCTGTAGCCACACGCTGATATCTGATGCCTCCCATACCTGCTCGGGCCGTCGACTCGTCTCGGCGATGGCAAATTGCTCCGGCAGTAATTGATTCTTTGCGGGCAAGGACAGTTGGTAAGCAAGCGCTTCCTCCCGCAAGGCAGTGGAGTCGGGCAACGCTAATTCCTCTACCGCATAGTGGCCGTCATAAAAATAAAGTGCCTCATTGGCGGTCTGCTGCTGATCGATCTCCCATACGTGCAAACGCTCAGGAATCAGCTGTGCCAGCACCGCGTCTACTGCCTGTTGGTCAAAACCCGTAAAACGATAGGGTGCCGCTATCGCGTGCTGCGCAGGATGAGTTTGCATCGCTCGGGTCAACTCATGGGCATAACTGAAATCATCCATTTTTTCGAGAAAGCGAAAACGATTGTTAAGCGAGGTACCAAATTCATCAGCATATCGATCATCCACGCCCTGCGCCTGAAGCATCGCGAGATAGCCCAGCAACATGCCGGTAATTTCCTTGCGATGCGCCAACCCCTCGGGAGTCAGCCTGACCGAGAACGTAAACACGCCGTAGTTGCCGTAAC
This sequence comes from Halieaceae bacterium, assembly GCA_038102985.1. Lineage (GTDB taxonomy): Bacteria > Pseudomonadota > Gammaproteobacteria > Pseudomonadales > Halieaceae > Luminiphilus. The sequence goes on along the minus strand of JAYNYK010000008.1, from coordinate 38,875 downwards.
GCGAAGGATCGGCGCTCACCACCAGTGCGCTGGCCCAGCCCAGCTCCCTGAGCCGCACGGCAGGGGTCCCCGGCATTTCAGAGCCAAGAATATAGGAGAGGTATTCGCTGGGTTTGGCGTCGTCTCGTTCTCGGTTGTTGTCGATGATGAAGTCCAAACGCAGTTCGCGCGTATCGTCCTTAGGCACATAGCGCACGCGTTTGGCGCCCACTTCCCCGAAATCGAGCGGCGCAGTTATCTCGGGTTTAGCGATCTGCTGATTCGGAATATCGGCAAAGTGCGCCTCGGCAAGCGCCCTCAGCTCAGCGATGGATCGATTGCCGATGAGCGAAGCCTTCATCAAATTAGCGCTGTAATATGCCTCGAAGAATGCAACGGTCGCAGCATGGAGGCCAGCCTCGGTCTTGTCGGCCAACGATTCGAGGTTGCCAATCTGGAATCGGTTGGCGGGATGATCCCCCAGCAGTTTTCGCGCCAGACGATAAGTAATGCGGAAATCCTGCTCTCGGCGCATGGACCACTCGGCGTTAACGGCATTTTTCTCTTTATCGATGTAGGTGGGGTCAAGCAGCGGGTCGGTGAAAAAACGGGAAAAGCGATCCAACGCCTCGGGGAAGGCCTCGTTTTCAACGAGCATCATATAGTTGGTGATATCCAGCCCCGTGTAGGCATTGGACATTCCGCCATGCTCTGCGGTGAAGGCCATAAAACCGTCTGGCTCAGGGTACTGGGACGATCCCATGAACAGCATATGCTCTAAATAATGCGCCATCCCGGGGTAATTCTCGGGATCAGACGCCGCGCCAACACCCACGCTGAGCGCAGCCGCAGATTTTTCGACCGTAGGATCACTGACCAGCATGACCTCCAACCCATTTTCAAGCGCGATCAGGTCATAACGTCGTTGATCATTGGGGCTGGTGACGACACTCGCCTCTGCACCACCGGTATCGTGAACTTCCTTCGTCGCATCGCAAGCGGTGACCCCAAACAGCAGCAAAGATGCCAGCGCGATCCCCATAACATCGGCGAATAATGCTACCGGGCGATCATACCGCGGAGTATGACACGTCGTTTGCGTGCTATTGATCATGGGTCAGTCACTCCTCTCGCCAGGCCATAGGGCGTCGTCTGTGAGGTGATAGGCCAAACTAGCTGGCAGACGGAGCATCCCGGGCAGGCCAGGCAGACAGCAGGGCATTGACCATGGTTGCGAGGGGAATGGCAAAGAAGACGCCCCATAGCCCCCAGATGCCTCCAAAAAATAGCACGGCAATCACAATGGCGACAGGATGAAGATCGACGGCTTCGGAAAACAGGAGTGGCACCAGCACGTTGCCATCGAGCACCTGTATCACAAGATATGCCCCAATCACCCAGTAGAAATCGGGGGTGACGCCAAATTGAAAATAGGCCACAACCACGACAGGTAACGTCACGAGCGTCGCACCGATGTACGGCACAATGACCGAAAGCCCTACCAAAAGCCCCAGCAGCGCGGCGTAGTTCAGCGAAAAAAGCGCGAACACAAAATAAGTGGCAAGGCCGATAATCAGTACCTCAATTCCCTTACCTCTCGCATAATTGGCGAACTGCTGACTTAGCTCACCCCAGATACGATCCAGAAGCGGTCGTCTCTCGGGAAGAAATCCCGCAAACCAAGCAACGAGTTGCTCCCGATCTTTGAGAAAGAAAAATACCATCAGGGGGATCAGAATCAGGTAGACGATCGTCGCCAAGACGCTGGGAATGGAACTCAGGCCCTTGGTCACCAGTAGTTGTCCAATCAGCGCCATCTCGGTCTGAATGGCCGCGGTCAGCTCGTTGACCTGCTGCTGGGTGAAAAACACCGGGTACTCCTCGGGCAACTCCACCAGTACCTTGCGGCCTGCTTCAATCATGGCAGGGGCTTCGCGCAGGAGCGCCACAGACTGTCGCCAAACCAAGGGCGCCAAGCCGAAGAGAAAAGCAAAAAAGCCGCCAAGAAATACACAAGTTGAGGCCGCGACCCCGACCTCAGCGGGCAGGCCCCGGTGCGTCAGGAAATTGGCGACGCCCTGCATCAAATAAGCCAGGATTACGGCCACCAGCACGGGCGCCAGAACATCACCAAAGGCGAGCATGGTGGTAAACGCCAGAGCGATTATCACCAGCAGAATAACGGCTTCTTCCTCGCTCAAGTAACGGTGGTACCAGCGGATTAAGACTTCTTTCACGTTGAGTCAGATCCTCGCATCAGGCCTTGGTGATGATGAGTCGTATCACCTCATCCGGCAAACGCTCGCAAACGACTGCGTGGCCCGCCAGTCTCGCGAAACTTTCGAAGTCGCGCTCCGATCCCGCATCGGTGGACAACACCTCCAGTGCTGCACCAGAGGGGATGCCACTCAGGGCGCGTTTTGCCATCAACAACGGCATGGGACAGCGCTCGCCTCGAGCGTCAACAGACGCCACCGGGACAGATGAATCTTGCATGGCGTTAATCCGCCTTTCCGGGAGGCATAAGTATATCGTTTCTTGCCGGCGATAACGGCAGGATCGTCCACTTTTACCCCGCGGATAATCCACCAGTGACCCCGCAAGTGAGCTAGAGTGCGCCCATGCAAATCAGGATATCTACAGCCGCTCGATCTGCCTTGCTGGCGCTGATGTGCTGCCTCTCCAATTTTTTGCCCGCGAAGGCCGCTAACGAGGATCTCAAGATCCCGAATCTGGGAGAGTCCAGTACCAGCCTCTTCTCGGCTGACTATGAATACGAACTGGGGCGAATGTGGCTCCGGAGTTTCAGGGGGCAGGCGCCCCTGGTCAACGATCCACTGCTATACAGCTATTTGGAGAATCTCGTCTTCGAGCTGGTACAGCACAGTGAGCTACAGGATCGTCGTATCGAGCTGGTTATCGTCGACAATCCAACCATCAACGCCTTTGCCGTGCCCGGTGGCGTGATTGGCGTTCACAGTGGTCTGTTCAACTACGCCGTGACCGAGGACGAATTCGCGACGGTCATGGCCCATGAAATTGCGCACCTGAGTCAGCGACATTTCTCACGAAGAATGGAGATGGCGCAGGAGCAAGGCCCGATGCAGTTAGCGGGGCTCCTGGCTGGCATAGTGCTAGCCGCTACCATCGGTGCGGACGCCGGTCTTGCGGCAATGTCAACAGCGCAAGGCCTCGCTCAGGATGCCCAACTCCGCTATAGCCGGGCCAATGAGGCGGAGGCGGATCGCGTCGGTTTACGCACCCTGTTTAACGCCGGCATGGATCCCTATGCGGCACCCCAGATGTTCGAGAGAATGTACGCCGCGACCCGCTACAGTCAGGGTGATCGCATCCCCGAATTCCTCCGCACCCATCCGCTTTCGGAGAAACGCATCGCCGATACGCGCGCCCGCGCCATGCAATATCCAAAGCAGATTCGCTCCGTAAGTCTGGATTATCAGTTGATGCGGGCTCGCGTAGCGGTGCAGTCCGCGCAAACACCCGAGGCCGCGGTAGCGCAATTTCGTTCTGCGATGGAGGGTGACCCGGTCTCCCCAGAAGCCACGGCCTATGGCTTGGTACTGGCGCTGACGGCTGCGGGTAGAGCGGATGAAGCCGCGCTCACCCTTGACCGTATTTGGTCAGCCAGCAGGGACCGCGTTGAATACGTCATGGCTGCTGCCGAGATCGCTATGGCGCAGGGAAACCCGGACCGCGCCGTGGCAGGCTTGGAACGCCGCTTGGAGCTCTCGCCGGGGAACCACCCGCTGACCATGGCCTACGCCAATGCGCTGCATCAGGCCGGCTCACCCCACCTTGCAGAGGCGGTACTGCTTGAGCAGTCCCGCAGAGTGAGTAGCGATCCCGGGCTTTGGTATCTGCTCGCAGAAGTGCAGGGCTTGGCGGGCAACATCGTGGGGCTTCATCAGTCGCGGGCGGAGTACTTCATCCTAGTCAACGCGCTGGATGCTGCCGAAGCGCAGTTGGGGTACGCACAGCAGTTGGTTGGCAACGACTTTACGAGGGCGTCACTGATTAATGAGCGCATGCGGGATATTCAAGAGATGCGCGCCGCGATGGACCGAAGCTAGTACCCCGCCGGCCGCATCTTCTTGCCCAGCGCCACTTTGCGCCGCATCAAGCCTACAGAGACGCCTTCTCCATACACCCCCAAGGCCGACACAGACCGCTTCAGGGCTGAAGCGTTTTGGCGAAATCCAACATGCGTTCCAGCGGCCGCATCGCCGCCAGCGCCAAGGCATCCGGCACCTGTATTTCGTTATCCCCGCGATCAAATACCGCAGCCATTGCCTCAAGGTCGTTCATCGCCATCCAGGGACAATTGGCACAACTGCGGCAGGTAGCGCCCTGCCCCGCCGTGGGGGCAATAATGAAGCGTTTATCAGGCGCTGCCTGGGAGAGCTTGTAAAAAATGCCCTGATCCGTCGCTACGATAAAGGTCTGGTTGGGCAGTTCGGTCGCTGCTCGGATAATTTGGGTGGTTGATCCAACACGATCTGCGAGCGCGATCACGCTGGCGGGCGATTCAGGATGAACCAACACCGCGGCCTCTGGGTGGACCTGCTTAAGGTCACGAATACCTCGCGCTTTAAATTCCTCATGCACAATGCAGGCGCCATCCCACAGCAACACGTCGGCACCTGACTCCCGTCGCACATAATCACCCAGGTGCCGATCTGGCGCCCAAATAATCGCCTTATTCTGGGCGGCAAGATGCTCAGCGACATCGAGCGCAATACTGGACGTTACAACCCAGTCAGCACGCGCTTTTACTGCTGCAGAGGTGTTGGCATACACCACGACTTCCCTTTCCGGATGGGCATCGCAGAAGGCAGAAAACGCCTCAATCGGGCACCCCTCATCAAGAGAGCAGGTGGCCTCCAAGGTCGGCATGAGTACCCGCTTGTGGGGTGTCAGGATTTTCGCCGTCTCGCCCATAAAGCGAACGCCTGCCACGATGAGCGTGTCCGCCGGATGATCGCGCCCGAATCGGGCCATTTCGAGAGAATCTGAGACGCAGCCACCGGTAGCCTCGGCCAATGCCTGAATCTCAGGCGCGGTGTAGTAATGGGCCACAATCACCGCATTGTGCTGGAGCAGATGTCCCCGGATCGTGGCCTCCAGTGCCTCGCGACGCGCGTCAGACAGCGTCCCGGTCTCGCGGCGATCAAGATGCGTCTGAACCTGCTCACGGATCTGGTCGAGTTTTTCTTGGGCTATGGACATCGTGGAAGTGAAACTGAGACGTTTGGTAACACTAGCATAGTGGACAAAGGTTTATTCAGATCACCGGTTTTTAAAATGGGCCGCTCTTTTTTCGCGCTGAGCCAAGATTCCTTCCTGCACATCCTCAGATTCGGCACAGGCGTTTGCCAGTGATTGGGCCTGTGCACGATCGAGCGCACCGACCTCTAACCCCCGGATGACAGCGAGCATACTGGATACCGCCATCGGTGCCAGCGCCAGCAGAGACTGCGCATAGCGATCTGCTTCAGACCGCAACTGGGCCGCCGGGAAAACGCGGTCGACAAGGCCGAGCGCCAACATATCCTCTGCCGAGAAGGTCTCTGCGGCGACGAGCAGTCGCTTCGCAAGGGGTACACCCAGTCGTCGCGTCAGTCGTTCGATCCCCGCGACTGGGTAACACAAACCAATTGCCGCGGCGGGTATGCGCATCGCAAGCCCCTCGCGACCCAGGCGAAAATCGCAGCTCAACGCGAGTTCGGCGCCGCCACCAAACACATTGCCGGTCAGCACCGCCACCGTCGGTATGGGCAGGTTGGCGATCTGGTCTGTCACTGACTGAAAACGATCACCATTGAGTGAGCCATCCAGAATCTGGCTCAAGTCTGCCCCCGCGCAAAATATCCGGTCATCTGAGGAGGTGATCAGGAGCACTCGGGTGGTCTCATCCAGCGCCGTTAGCCCCGCTTCAATAGCATCAAGTGCCTCTGACCCCAGTGCGTTTCTGCGGGCAGGGTTATCAAAGGACAGCTTGGCTATGCCATGTTGCTGTTGGAAGGATAGGGTGTCCGACACGTTCTTTTTCACCTTAATTAGCTGGGGGTCGTCAGTGTGGCACACGCCCCTCCCAAGGCCCAACTCGGCATCCATTGGGACACGGCACCACGGGCACACCGGCGCGTGTACGACGCCCCCTGGAGGCAAATTTATGGAGGGTTGACCACCCGGGGAAGCCTCCAGTCATGGACAGGTTCAGTAAAAATACTTAAAGTTCGAATTATTGAACTTTGAGGATGGCCCGGCCGGGTCAAAAGGATCCCAGACCGCCCGTGAAACATCTCAATCCCGATCAGAGATCACCTTTTAGCCGTGGCTTGCAGCGCGAAACCAAACGTGCAGCGGTGCTGTCCTGCGCCGCTAAACTGTTCAATACCAAAGGTGCCCGGTCCACCACGCTGGCCGATGTAGCCAGTCGTCTTGGGTTAACCAAAACCAGCCTTTATTACTACGTGGCCAACAAAGAGGACCTGATTTACCAGTGTTACGAAGCCAATGTCAGGCAGGCGCATGCCCAGCTCGATGCGGCCGAGAGAGCCACTGAGGCACCGCTCGATCAGCTCCTGTACTTTTTGGAAAGCCAAGTTGCGACCACCCTACGGTCTCTGGACGGAGAAGGTGATTTTTACGCAGCGCCTCTGGAGGTCGCCTCGTTGACACCGGCGCATCGCCAGGTCCTCGAGGAAAAATACCGACGTTTGTTGCGACGCCTAATTGAGCTGATGCAATGCGGCATCCGTCAGGGAACGATCAGGCCCTGTAATCCTGTGGTTACCATTCGCGCCATCGTGGGCGCGCTCGACTGGTCATTTTATTGGCTATACGAGATGCCTCGGGAAGAGGCCACCGCGGTCAGCGATGTGCTCCGGGATCTATTCAGCAACGGATTACTGGCTGGGACCGAGATCTCCGAAGCCCAGTCATTGCCCAGTCCCGAGTATCTTCCGGTCGACGAGGACGCGTTTGATCGCGACACCCAGAACCGGCTGAAGCAGGAGGCATTCCTCAAAGCCGGCACGCGCTGCTTCAACCAGAAAGGCTTCAGCGGAACCTCGCTTGAGGAGATTGCAGAACAACTGCAGGTCTCCAAGGGCGCTTTTTATTACCACTTTGCCAATAAGGAAGCGCTGCTAACCCAGTGCTTCGACTACACGCTGGACCAACTCGAGCAAGTGATGGCCCGCGTCGCTTCACTAGACGGCTCCCCCGTTATGAAGCTCGAAGTCGCCTGTCGACAAATCTTTTCACTGCAAAATTCCGATCAAGGCCCACTGGTCCATTTTAATGCCATTACTGCACTACCGCCTGCTGTCAGACAGCGACTCCTGACGCGACTTGGATCCGTACACAGCACGCTCGAGCGCTTTATTGAAGATGCTGTGGGAGCAAAGCAATTCCGACCGGTGCCCGCCGGCATCGTCATTCAGTTACTGACGGGCGCGTTGAATGCCGCGATGGATCTGGAGGAGTGGCAGTCAATCGAATCGCTCGAGCGCAGCGCGGGTGATTATTTTTCGGTTTTTTTCCGGGGACTTCAGCCTACCCCCTCGCCGCAGTAAGGAATAGTGCGTGACAGACTTTAACGATGTGATAGGGCAGATCGCGCCCCGGCAGACAAGCGCTCTGACATTTGTTGGTGACAGTCTCCAACCCCAAAGCCGGATTTTTGGCGGTCAGGTCGTGGCGCAGTGCCTCATGGCTGCTAACCAGACGGTTGCACCTAATCTGGATGCACACAGCCTGCACGCCTATTTTTTACGGGCCGGCGACCCCACTACGCCGATTGATTTCGATGTCGATCCGATTAGAGACGGCCGCTCTTTCTCCACGCGAAGGGTCGTGGCACGACAAGGGGGTGAGGCCATCTTCAACACGTCGATCAGCTATCACGTCGAGGAAGTGGGGGTTTCCCATTCTTTCGCCATGCCGGATATTCCTGCTCCCGCAGATGAGGCGGACGATTTGTCGCAATTTGTTGGATTGAGTACCAAACCGGGCGACCCTAATCTGGTTGACCTGTACCGTATAGAACGGCAGCGAGTGACGCAGTACCTCGCAGAGGAGCAAGCTCCCGTTGGCCGCTCCTGGTTTCGAACCCTAGGGTCATTGCCGGATGACAAGACGGTTCATCAGGCAGCGTTGGTCATGATTTCTGACTATTCGTTGCTCAGTACCGTTTTCTACCCCCACCCCTCCAAAAACCCCTTTAAAGATTTTATGGCGGCGAGCCTAGATCATGCAGTGTGGTTTCATCACCGTGGTGAGATGGACAAATGGGTACTGTATGACTGCGACACTCCCCGGTCGGGGGGTGGTAGAGGATTGAGTCGCGGTTTTCTCTGGGCTCAGGACGGCACGTTGCTGGCGTCTACCGCGCAAGAATCTCTCATGCGACTAAAACGCCGTTAATTGACAGCGCTCTCGAGCATGGGACCACGGCTTATCCACCGCCAGTTGTCGCCCTCGATATGCAAATGGTGCACCGAGCCATTACCGGGCATGCACTGCAAGACGGTATCATCCCCCGAGATCCTCGACTCCACGGAATTGATAACCAAAAAATGGGTAAAGATCACGGTAGGTGTTGTGCATTCCTGCAACGCCTTTACCAGAGCCGCTCGCCACTCCGCAACCGACTCAGGGAGATCGCACCAACGTGCCTTGAGGACCTTTTGAATCCATGCGCGGCGCTCGCCAAGCGCACCGGGCGATGGTAGCTCAATGAAACGCGCGTCACTCAGCAGATCCTGATCTCGCTGCATCGCAAAAGGCTTGCCGGTCTCGAGCGCTCGGCGTTTGGGGCTACTGAGCAAAGTCGCAGCGGCGGGCACAACCGGCGCCAAGTGCTTTGCCGCGTTCTCTGCCTGTTGAAGACCCAGCTGGGACAGACCTGGATCAACATCCTCAGCAAAGCCGGCCGCAGCTTCACCATGGCGCACTAACCAGATATCGGTCACGACAGCGGCATTAACGATAGGTGACCAACGACTCACCCAGCTGCTGACTCAGCAACTGCAGATGCGCCGTATCGTTAAAATTGGAGAGCGAGATGCGTCCGCGGGAGAAAATCAGTCTGGTGATTGAGCAATTGAATACCGGCTCATAAAATCGGTAGATCTGATCATGTCGCACGCCCAAAACCCAACTGACCGCGGTGGCAATCGTGCCACCCGATGTGAAAATTGCGGTGTCACTACCCCCAGCTGCACGTGCCATGGCGTCCTCCAGTGCGCCCTTAACGCCCGCCAGATAATCCGGCCAAGACGCGGTATCGGCCAAGGGCGGGCAATCAGGCGACACCCAGGCATTAAATACCGCCTGAATGACCTTTTGATACTGCTTGCTGTCAGTGCGCCCAGCCTTTACACGCTCGGCAAATGCCGCATCTTGCTCGCATAAAATGGGTAACAACGCGGCTATTTGTCCCTCGTTGTCCACTTCGTTCAGCCGTGGATCAATGTGCAAGGGGGGCGTTTCTGGCTGACTGGCCAACACACGCTCTCCGGTCTCGCGTTGCCGAGATAAATCGCCGCTGGCAGCCTGCACAAAATGCAAGCCGACGTCGGCGAAGAAGCGTCCCGAGACATCGGCCTGTCGCTGCCCCAAGGGCGACAGCTGATCGTAATGATCACTGCCGAAGGACGCTTGACCGTGACGAATAAGATACAGGGATGCCATGGCTATGCCGCCTCCTGCCGACGGGAAAAACGAACACGGCGCGGATAGGGGTAAAAGTCCTCGACAAACCCGTCGCGCAATTTGTTCTGTAAGCGCACCCAAAAATCGGCGTCATACAAGTCAGCATGCTGGGCATCAAAGGCTTTGCGAGCCCGGGCATTGCCAGAAAAAAACAAACGAAATTCCTCGGGGAAAATATCCTTGGGTCCTACCGAGTACCAAGGCTGCCCCGACATTTCATCCATTTCATCCCGCGGCGGCGGAATACGACGAAAGTTGCACTCCAGCAGCGGTTCAATCTCATCGTAGTCATAAAAAACAACGCGGCCGTGTCGCGTGACGCCAAAATTCTTCAGCAGCATATCCCCCGGAAAGATATTCGCCGCCGCAAGCTGTTTGATTGCATTGCCGTAATCATTCATCACTTCGTTCACTTCGTCATCGGTCGCATCCTGCAGGTAAAGATTCAACGGGTTCATGCGCCGCTCGACATAGCAGTGCTTGATAATGAGAGCGCGGCCGTTAACACGAATTTGCGAAGAGCAGGTAGCACTCAACTCTTCCATGAGCGATTCAGAAAAGCGACTGGCGTCGAAGACGAGATTGTTGAACTCCTGCGTATCCGCCATGCGCCCTGCCCGATCCCAACGCTTCACCAGATGATATTTGTCTTTCACAATTTGATGTGTCACTTCCTTAGGAGGAGTAAAACGATCCTTGATAATTTTAAAAACGTACTCGTACGACGGCAGGGTAAATACTGTCATCACCATGCCTTTGATCCCCGGCGCGACAATGAACTGATCCTCGGTTGAACGAATATGCCGCGTCGAGGTCCGGTAAAAATAGGTCTTGCCATGTCGGAAGTGACCGATGGAACTGTAGATTTCTGAAATTTCCTTCTTTGGCATCAACTGTTGCAAGAACAACACATATTGAGAGGGAATCGATGCATCCACCATGAAGTAAGTCCGGGTGAATGAGAACAGCAGACTCACTTGATCAGGCCCGAACAAGAACGCGTCGAGATAGACAGCAGGCTGGGACGGATTGTCGTTATGGAGCACGGGCAATACAAAGGGCATTTGGTCACCATCGCAATACAAGCGACCGACGATGTAGCAGGCCTTGTTGCGAAAAAAGTGATGCTCCAACACCTGTAGCTCGACACCGCTCCGGTTCACATCGAAATGCGCCGCCATGTGTCGCTCGATGGCGGCACAGATGTTAGCGACATCCCGCGCCTGATCCTCAAACGGAATATTAAATGCATAATCATCGAGCAACCGCTTGAAAGCGTTTGCGGCGTCCCCCTCCACGGCGTAGTGATTGACTACACGCCCCATATCAACGGGAGGGACATCACCCTGGGGAGAGAACACAAAAGCGTATTCATTACGAATGGCGCGATGACCAAAGTGGGAATTGAAAATCGAGTTATAAAACGTTTCAGCGATCTCAAAATTAGTCATGCCCCGGACCAGGTTCGCGTAAATACTGCGCGTTCCGGACCAGAAGTTGAGATCATCAATGTGCTCCCCCGCGATGTGGCGTGCCACACCCAGCGTTTCCATAACTCGCTCTTTGTAGATATCGATACGGCGACTGGAGACAACAGCCATGTCGGCCCATTCCGCCTGCTCAAATCGTGTGCGCGCAGCCAACGTGATGTTTTCGAACTCGGCGAAATAGGCGTAAAAGCCGTTCAGGATGACCCGGGCAAAACGCTGTTGTCTATCCAAAGGGGTTCCCCTCGCGACTGTCAGGGGAGTGTAGGGGGCCGCATGTTTCGGCGCAATTTGCGCATCCCGCCAATCCAGCGGTCATAGTTTTGTGTTTTATTCTGGGCGTACTGCAACACCTGCTCATGAGGCAGAATCAAGAACCGCTCCTCCCTGAGACCAGCCACTGTTGCCTCGGCCACCTGCGCGGGGCTCAGAATACCGTCAAGCCCGGCGGCACCGCCATCGCTGCCGCCCAGCATCGCCGTATCAACCGCTTGGGGGCATAGGCAGCTCACGCCTATGCCATCATCTCCATGGGAAATCGCTAGGGATTCGGCAAAACCAATCGCCGCATGTTTAGTGGTGGCATAAGCAGCGGTGTAGGGCTGGCTCAGCAACCCCGCTGCAGAAACGGTGTGCAGAAAATAGCCCTCACCGCGACGAATCATAGCGGGCAGACAAGCCCGGGCAGCGTAGACGTGCGCCATCACGTGTACTTCCCAGTTACGCTGCCACACCTCGTTTGCGCTAGAAGTCGCCCAGTAATCGTCGCCATCCAGATTAAGGATGCCCGCATTTGAGCAAAACAAATCGATTTGGCCGAACTCGGCCTCGGTATCGGCCACCATGGCGGCAATCTGCGCTTCATCACGCACGTCGACGCCATGACTGATACCACCCAGCTCGGTGGCCAGGGCCGCGGCAGCCTCGGCATTCAGGTCGGCAATTACTAGGCACCGCACACCCTCGTCACGAAATCGTCGGCACAAGCCCTCGCCAATGCCACTCGCTCCGCCGGTGACAACGACGACCTTATCCCTGAGTTCCATGGTCAGGCAGCGTAAGCTGTTTCGATAAAGCGATTGCGATGATAGGTCGCATCACCGAACGTTGTATTAATCATCATGAGTCGTTTGGCATAGTGACCAATATCCAGCTCGTCGGTCATGCCCATACCACCGTGCATCTGGATCGCCTCACCAAAGATGTGCTTGGCATTTCGGTCGATCAACACTTTCAGTGCATGAACGGTCTCGGCAGCCATCGCTGGATCCTGCTTGTACTCGCAAAGGGCCTTGAAAAGCAGTGACTTGCTTTGCTCAAAGGCCATCATGGTATCCACCATTCGGTGCTGCAGCGCCTGGTAGGAGCCGATCGCCACGCCGAATTGCTCTCGGGTCTTGGTGTACTCCAGTGTTTTGGCGTTGAGGGTCGCCATAATGCCTACCGCTTCCGCGGCAAGCGCGATGATCGCCTCGTCGGTCAGTGGCTCAACTACCGCCAGTGCACCACCCTCTTCCCCCAGTAGGGCATCGGCACCCACGGCAACATCCGAGAAAGTGATATTCGCTACGCGTTGACCGTCCATCATGGGGTAACTCATCTTGTCGATCCCCGCTGCCGCGGCCTCCACCAAAAACAACGACAACCCATCGCGATCAGATTGTTCGCCGGCAGTGCGCGCCAGAACCACCAGATGGTCGGCCCGTTCGCCATTAAATACCACGACCTTCTCACCGTTGAGCACAAAACCGTCACCAGAGCGCGTGGCGGATGTTTGGCAATCATGCAGCGCAAAGCGACTCTGTCGCTCGACATAGGCAAAGGCGCCCAGCACTTCGCCACCGATAACTCGCGGTAACCACTCGGCCTGTTGCGCCTCACTGCCAGCGCGCTTAATCAGCCCGCCAAACAGCACCACTGTGGGGAAATAGGGCTCGACCACCAAACCCTTACCCAGCTCTTCCATCACCACGGACAAATCGACGATATTGCCCCCAAAACCACCGTGCTCCTCGGCAAAGGGGATCGACAACCAACCGAGCTCAGCAAACAACTGCCAATTATCTCGGCTCATACCCTGCTCAGAGGCAACAATCGCCTTGCGGGTATCCCAGTCGTAGTCGTCCTGGACAAAACGCGCGATAGAGTCTCGGACCATTTGTTGCTCTTCAGTAAAGTCAAAATTCATGGTCTTCGATCCTCACTCAAGGCCCAGCACGTACTTGGCGATAATATTTTTCTGCACCTCATTGGAGCCACCATAGATTGTTGCGGCCCGGCCATACATATAAGTGCGGCGCGCGTCGGTCGCGAATTCATGGCCCAGCGCATCAGGGTCCAGATCAATCGGCAAGACGCCCTGATAATAGCCTGCGATTTCCATCAATAACTCCTGCGTGGCTTGTTGAAGCTCCGTGCCTTTAATCTTGAGCAAGGATGACTCAGGCCCCGGGAAGCCACCTGCCGCCTGCGTCGCCAATGTGCGCAACTCCGTGAACTCCAGCGCCATCAATTCCACTTCGATATCAGCAAGACGCTGCTGAAAGCCGGGGTCATCGAGCAGTCGCTGCCCGCCGTTCTCCTCTTTGGCGGCGACTTCTTTGATGACTCGGACCGCACGTTTAACGTCGGCGACACCGGCGATGCCAGTACGCTCATGGGCCAACAGCGCCTTGGCAACGGTCCAGCCCTTGCCAATCTCGCCAACCACATTCTTGGCCGGTACCCGCACATTATTGAACTCCACCTCGTTGAGGCTGTGATGATTATCGATGGAGATAATGGGGTTAACCTTGATCCCCTCCGATTTCATATCAATCAGAATAAAAGTGATGCCCTCCTGCTTCTTGCCAGAGTTGTCTGTGCGTACCAAACAGAAAATCCAGTCTGCATACTGGGCATACGTGGTCCAGATCTTGGCGCCGTTGATGATGAAATCGTCTCCATCTCGCTCAGCCTTGGTCTTGAGGCTTGCAAGATCCGAACCCGAACCCGGCTCGGAATAACCCTGACACCACCAATCCTCGCTCTTAAGAATACGGGGCAGAAAGTAGTCTTTTTGCTCCTGTGTGCCGTAAGCCATGATCACGTTGGCCACCATCACCAGCCCAAAAGGCACCACGTTGGGGATCCCCGCAAGCGAGCGCTCAGTCTCGTAAATGTATTTTTGAGTGGCCGTCCAGCCCGTGCCCCCATATTCCGCAGGCCAGTTGGGCGCAACCCAGCCTTGGTCGTAGAGCTCTCTCTGCCACTCTTCAATTGCATTCTTGTAGTCGGGGGAGCGCAGTCGTTTTTGCAGGTCAGGCGTAAAGGCCTTGTCGAAAAAGCTGCGTACTTCATCACGGAATGCCAAATCTTCAGTGGAATATGCGGTATCCATCGTTCACCTCACAGGAAATGTCCTGCCAGCGGTCTTGCCGGGCAGCAGTTTTTGAATTTTGAGTATGTTTTCTGAATAGAGGGAATGTAGGGAACTTGCTGAGACATTGCAACCCCTGCAGACACGCAAAGGGGAACGTAGCGAGGGGCGCCCCACCCGTTAAGGGGCCCTAACCGAGTTCAGCTCCAGCAACCAGCGAAGCTTGGCGTTGGGACTTCCACCCGCCGCCTCAGTACAACAGAGAAAACAGCTTGCGTTGATATTCCGCCGCGAGGGGATCTCCCTTGCCAATGGTTGCAATCATATCCAGATAAACGCGCTTGGCCTCACCGTTGCCCCAGTCGCGATCGGCACGTAATACCACCAGCAGATGCTCCAGCGCCTCGCGATACTGACCGTGACTACTGAGCTGCACCGCCAGCTTAATCCTGATTTCATGATTTTGTTCATCACCGGCGAGATCGGTCTCCAGAGCCTCGATTTCGGGCGATCGCGCTGCCTGTCGCTGTAATTCGATCTGTGCCATCAATTGCTCGTAACGGGCATCCTGATCCACCAATTTGATGTCGTTTAACAGCGTTTCGGCTTCATCCAAGCGATTAGCGGTAATCAGCGCTCCGGCATAGGCCATGGTGAACTCGGGCTTTTGGCCTGAATCCTCCCAGGCACCCCGGTAAAGTGCCAGCGCGCCGGGAATATCTCCCTCGGAAAGCAGTTGCTCAGCCTCGGCGAGGGAGTCAGCCTGCGGCGAGGGCAGGTGCTTGTCGAGCATATCGCGCACCGCAGATTCCGGTTGCGCACCGGAAAACCCATCCACCGGTTGGCCATCCTTTATCACCATAACGGTGGGCAGGGATCTCACACCCAGCTGCTGCGCCAGCATCTGTTGCTCATCGGCGTTGACCTTGGCCAACAAAAAAGCACCTTGGTACTCCGCCGCCAACTTCTCGAGGATCGGCATTAATTGCTTACAGGGGCCGCACCAATCTGCCCAAAAATCCACGACGACCGGGCGCTTGAGCGATTCCTCGATCAACAGTGTCTGGGCATTACTCTCATCGATCTCAACGATGTAGTTGGCAGCATTCATGGGCCGACCTCCTCACTGGCAAGAACATCTTGCATGCTGTAGCGGCCGGCGGGCTGCCCCACCAACCAACACGCCGCCGTGACCGCTCCAGAGGCAAAAGCCGCTCTAGAACTGGCCTTGTGGGTAATCTTCAGGCATTCTCCCTCGCCCGCGAAAATCACCGTGTGGTCACCGACAATATCTCCGGCTCGAATCACGCTGAACCCTATGGATCCTGGCTCGCGCGCGCCGGTACGCCCCTCTCGCGCGTATACCGCTATCTCAGATAGCGCTCGACCCCGCGCCGAGGCCACCGCATTCCCGAGAGCGAGCGCCGTTCCCGAGGGCGCATCGATCTTGTGGCGATGATGTGCTTCCACAACTTCAATATCAGCGCTGTCCCCCAGGGCGCGGGCTGCCGCTTCCGTGAGTCGTAAAGCCAGGTTCACACCGGGGCTGAAATTGGCGGATTGACAGAGCGCAATGTCATGGGTGATTGCTTGCAGATCAGCGGTTTGAGCGGCGGTAAATCCGGTAGTTCCCACCACCATTGGCACACCCTGTGCAGCACATACTTGCGCGTGGCTCAAGGTGGCCTCGGGCACCGTAAAGTCAATCAAGACATCAAGCCCCTGAATCACCGCGGCCAGATCTGGAATCACCGCGGTGCCACTGGGACCAACACCCAGCAGTTCACCGATATCGGCGCCCAGCAGCGAAGACTCGGGCCGCTCAACCGCAGCTGCGAGCTGGCAACTGCCCTCCCGCTGATAAATGGTCTCGGCAAGCATGCGACCCATGCGACCTGCCGCCCCAGTAATGCCGATTTTGACGGTCATCCCGTCATTCCATCGAAAAAGTTTTTCACGCCCTCAAACCAGCTGGTCTGACGGGGTGACTGTCGCTCTCCCCCGGCGTGGAGCGCACCGCGAAACTCTTCCAGCAGTGCCCTTTGCTCGCGGGTGAGATTAACGGGGGTTTCTACCACAGCCCGACATAGCAAGTCGCCCACGGGACCGCCCCGCACGGGCTTCACGCCTTTACCCCGCAGCCGAAACATTTTACCCGTTTGCGTCTCAGCCGGAATTTTCAGCTTGACCCTGCCATCGAGGGTAGGGACCTCCAGCTCGCCCCCTAACGCGGCGTCGGCAAAGCTGATGGGGACTTCGCAGTAAAGATGGCGTCCGTCGCGCTCAAACAGCGAATGCTGGCGTACCGCAATCTGAACGAACAAATCCCCGGGCGGCCCCCCTGCGGGGCCCGCCTCGCCTTCGCCACTTAACCGAATCCTGTCGCCGGTATCAACACCCGGCGGCACTTTGACTGACAGCGTCTTGGTTTTTTCTACCAAGCCCTGACCGTGGCATGCACCGCAAGGATCGGAAATCATTTGGCCGCGTCCCCGGCACTTGGGACAGGTCTGCTGCACCTGAAAAAACCCCTGCTGGGATCTGACTTGCCCACTACCGCCGCAGCCGTTGCAGGTCATTGGGCTGCTGCCGGGCTTGGCGCCGCTGCCATCGCAGGGCTCACAGTGCTGCAGTGAAGGCACTCGGATCTCAGCGGTCGAGCCCCGCACTGCTTCCTCCAGAGAAACCTCCAATGTATAGCGCAGATCGGAGCCGCGCTGAGGCCCCTGCCGCCGGCCACCACCGCCGCCAAATATATCGCCGAAAACGTCGCCAAATATGTCGGAAAAACTGCCGCCCTGAAAACCGCCACCGCTCATGGAGGGATCAACGCCCGCATGCCCAAACTGGTCGTAACTACCGCGCTTATCACTATCAGACAGCACTTCGTAGGCCTCTGTCGCCTCCTTAAATTTACTGTCTGCATCAGCATCGTCCGGATTACGGTCCGGGTGATACTTCATCGCAATGCGACGATAGGCCTTCTTGATGTCCTGCTCAGAGGCCGAACGGTCTACCCCAAGCACTTCGTAATAATCGCGTTTAGACATAGTTCCTGTGTGCGCTTAAGGGACGCGCATCACTCCCTCCCTAAAGACGGACGCGGGCTCGATGATGTAATCATGGCCCGCGTCGAATAAACCTCTTCCCAGAGGCGCTTCAGGACGTCCCCGTCCTGATCAGCGATGTGCCATCAGGCACGCTTGTCTTCCTTGACTTCCTCGAACTCCGCGTCGACCACGTCCCCCTGGTCAGACTCAGCTTCGGCTTCCTCCGCACCCGTATCCGCCGACGCATCCTGCGCCTGCTGTGCGGCATACATCTTCTGCGCGACGCCGCCTGTTGCCTCGGTCAGCTTGGTTGTGGCCGCTTCCATCGCCGCCGCATCATCGCCTTTAATGGACTCCTCCACCTCAGTAATGGCGGCTTCGATCGCACTGCGCTCATCATCTGTGGCGTGCTCACCCGCCTCCTCCAGCGTCTTGCGCGCCGCATGAACCATACCGTCTGCAGTATTGCGGGCCGCCACCAACTCCTCGAACTTTTTATCGGCTTCCGCATTTGCCTCGGCATCCTGCACCATTTGTTCAATTTCGCCCTCGGACAATCCACCTGAGGCAGTAATACGAATTGACTGCTCTTTATTCGTCGCCTTGTCTTTTGCGGAGACGTTGAGGATGCCGTTGGCGTCGAGGTCAAAGGTCACCTCAATCTGAGGCATACCTCGTGGAGAAGGCGGAATATCGGCAAGATCAAAGCGTCCAAGAGACTTGTTCTGCGTTGCCTGCTTTCTCTCACCTTGGACTACGTGAATCGTCACCGCGGTCTGGTTATCTTCAGCTGTTGAGAACACCTGAGACTTCTTGGTGGGGATAGTCGTGTTCTTCTCGATGAGCGGTGTTGCGACTCCGCCCATAGTCTCGATACCCAGCGTGAGCGGGGTGACATCCAGCAGCAATACATCTTTCACATCGCCAGACAACACAGCCCCCTGAATCGAAGCGCCCATCGCTACGGCTTCGTCGGGATTAACATCTTTTCGAGCCTCTTTACCAAAAAAATCAGCGACGGCCTTTTGAACCATCGGCATCCGCGTCTGACCACCGACCAGAATCACGTCGTTGACCTCATTGGGAGACAACCCGGCGTCTTCCAACGCCGTCTTGACCGGCGCCAGCGAACGCGTGACCAACTCCTCTACCAGAGATTCGAGTTTGGACCGGCTCAATTTGATCACCAAGTGCTTGGGGCCCGTCGCGTCCGCCGTGATGTAGGGCAGATTAACCTCGGTCTGCTGCGCGCTGGACAGCTCTATCTTGGCTTTCTCCGCCGCCTCCTTCAGACGCTGGAGCGCCAGCGGGTCGTTGTGCAGATCAATACCGTTCTCGTTCTTGAATTCCTCCGCAAGGAATTCGATCAAACGTAAATCGAAATCCTCACCTCCGAGGAAAGTGTCGCCATTGGTTGCCAACACCTCAAACTGGTGCTCACCGTCGACCTCAGCGATTTCAATGATAGAGATATCGAAGGTACCGCCACCGAGATCGTAAACCGCCACGGTGCGGTCACCCTCGGCTTTGTCCATACCGTAAGCCAGGGCAGCTGCCGTCGGCTCATTGATAATACGCTTGACCTCCAGGCCTGCGATTCGCCCCGCATCCTTCGTGGCCTGACGCTGGGAATCGTTGAAGTAGGCCGGCACCGTAATCACCGCCTCGGTGACCGCCTCACCCAGGTATTCTTCGGCGGTTTTTTTCATTTTACGCAGGACCTCTGCCGAGACTTGTGGCGGCGCCATCTTTTCGTCGTTCACCTGGACCCATGCGTCGCCGCTCTCGGCCTTAACGATCTTGTAGGGCACCATTTTGATGTCTTTCTGCACCACGTCGTCGTCGAATCTGCGGCCAATCAACCGCTTGACGGCAAACAAGGTATTTTGAGGATTGGTCACCGCCTGACGCTTCGCCGACTGGCCGACGAGGATTTCCTTATCGTCGGTGTAGGCAACGATAGATGGCGTGGTTCGCCCACCCTCTGCGTTTTCGATCACCCGGGGCTTACCGCCCTCTAGCACGGACACGCAGCTGTTTGTGGTACCCAGATCAATACCAATAATTTTTCCCATGTCTTTCTCCTTGGGTCCGGCTTTCCCTGGCGCGGACCAAACTGTCGATCTGATTTGTGACACCCGCCAAAGGCGACGGGCTGCTTCCTTATCTATCTATGTGGAGCCAATTCCTTCAATTTCAAGCGCCCTCAAGCACGACTCACTGCATTTATGCCGCAGGCGCCTTTGACACCATCACCATCGCGGGCCGGAGAAGTCGGCCGTTCAAGGTGTAGCCTTTCTGCATTACCGCAATAACGGAGTTGGGCTCGGCATCCGGTTGTTCCACCATACTCATTGCCTGCGCTGTTTCGGGATCGAAGGGCTCCCCCAGCGGATCGACAGACTGAACGCCATGTTTCTCCAAAATATCCATAAAGCCCTTGCGGGTAAGCTCGATTCCCTCAAGCAGCGAGTCATTGCCTCCATTTTCACCCGCGGCCTCCAGCGCTCGCTCCAGATTGTCGATGACGCTCAGCAGGTCTCCACAAATACGCTCCAGGGCAAACTTTCTGGCTTTCTCTATTTCCTGCTCGGCACGTCGCTGCATATTCATGGCATCGGCCTGGGCGCGGAGCGCCGCGTCTTTTGCCGCCGCCAACTCGGCTTCAAGATCTGGCGCATCCGACGGCTCTCCATCGGCCTCGTCCGGCGTTTCCGCCGACGTCGCCTCTACTTCAGCGGCCTCTGCCTCGACGCTGGCCGCAGCTTCCTCGCCGGGGTCGGCGGGGTCGGTGTTGTCATCTTTCATGGGATCTCTCCGCTCAAACTTTCCGCTGCGGGCGCTTTTTCCCGCATTGGCGCAGATGTGGGGGTGCCTTCAGTATTTTCAAGGGCTCAGCAGCCACACATTGACGGTCAGCGGTACCCTTGGTGGTTAGCGTTACTATCCGCCACTTGACAGACTACCTAGGACCGCTTTGCTGCAAAGTCCTGTGGTTACGCAACGGCCGCCCCATCGGCTCAGGGGGCAGGGTAGGTTAGCAGTGGGTTGACTGGTAAATTTGGGGGAGCGAGGCCAACGCTATCGCGACAGCGCGGCACTCAGCATACGGGCAGTGACATCGACAATCGGAATAACGCGCTCGTAGGCCATTCTCGTGGGCCCGATGACCCCCAAAACCCCGAGTGACTGCGCCCCCTGCGCATAGGGCGCGGTAATCACACTGAAGTCGCCGAAAACATCAAAACCCGCCTCTTCGCCGATAAAAATCTGAATGCCCTCTGCTTGAGAACAGCGTTCCATGAGCTCCAGCAGGTCCCGTTTTCGTTCAAACGCATCGAATAGTTCCCGCAGTTTTTGCATATCGTCAGGAGACGCCTGATTTAACAAACTCGCCTCCCCCGCTACTACCACGCCGTCTGCACTATCGGCGTCTTCGATGGCCGCGCTGGCCAATTCCAATGCAGCCTCAAGGTAGGCATCGATACGAGAGCGCGCCTCAGACATCTCTCGGACAATTTGGGTTTTAACCTGAGACAGATCGCGCCCCGAATAGCGCTGGTTGATTAGGTCAGCGGCAGCTTTCAAATGGCTTTCGGTCATAGTGCGCTGCACCTGAATAATGCGATTCTGCACCTCGCGCTCGTTGATGACCATGATCACCAGTACACGATTGCCCGACAGCGGCAGAAATTCGATCTGCCGCAGCTGGCTGCTGGCTGGTTTTGGCACGGTAACAATGCCCGTTTGATAGGTGATCTGGGCAAGCAAATTCGAGGCGGACTGCACCAATTCACCCGCGCTACGGTTGGGATCTAACCCGGCGTTGAGTGCCGACATCGCCCCCTGCTCAACGGGGCCAACCTGCAGCAGACTGTCCACGAAAAACCGATAGCCCTGGGCCGTAGGAACCCGCCCTGAGGAGGTGTGGGGAGATGCAAGATATCCGCGCTCCTCCAACTCCGCCATGATATTGCGGACCGTTGCAGCACTCACAGAGAGACCGCTTTCACACTGCAGGCTTTTTGAGGCCACGGGTTGCCCTTCGCGGATATGCATTTCCACCAGAGTTTTCAAAAGCGATGAGGCGCGAGAGGAGAGGGCGTCCAAAACAAATCTCATTGAGCGGGCCTAGCTGTCGTTTTAGCACAGCCCGCACTGATGACAAAGCGTCCTGACCCTGTCCTCCAGCGACAACTGCCCTCGGGCACCCTTGTCTGCAGCCGGCGACGGCACATGATGTTCACTCTCTCTGTCTTCTAGGTTATAAAACGGATTGGACTCTTGGGGGCCCCTATGCTGCTCCATTTAGCGATTCAGAACTACGCCGTGGTTGACCACCTTGAGTTGGACCTCGCGGGGGGTATGACGTGCATCACGGGTGAGACCGGCGCAGGGAAATCCATCATGCTGGACGCTCTCGGCCTATGCATTGGCGATCGCGCAGATTCCCGTGCAATTCGGCCCGGCGAGGATAAAACTGACATCACCGCCTGCTTCGACATCTCCAAGAATACCCGGGCGAAGGTATGGCTGGCGGAGCGTGATCTTGAAGCAACCGGAGAATGCCTGCTGCGCCGCACAATCACCGCCGAGGGACGCTCTCGCGCCTATATCAATGGCACTCCTGTCACCCTATCGGACTGCGCAGATCTAGGTCAGTTACTGGTCGACATCCATTCACAGCATGCTCACCAATCCCTGTTACGTCGCCCCACCCAGCGTAGCTTGCTTGACACCTATGCCGGCGCGGAGTCACTGATTGTCGAAGTCAGCGATCTTGCCCAGCAATGGCGCTTGCTGGAGGAGGAACACACGCGGTTGCTCGGCAGAACCGAGGAATCCGACGCGCGTCGAGAACTACTGACCTATCAGATAGCCGAGCTGGAGAGCCTGGGGCCGTTGCCCGGTGAGCATACCCAGTTGGAGGAGGAACATAAGCTTCAGGCCAACGCCGCATTTATTATCGAGACAGCCAATTCGATCGTCACTGGTTGCGAAACCCAACGGGATCAACTGGCCCGACTAGTTCAACTCGCCAATGACCAACGGATGACCAGCGCCTCAACCGCTAATCTGCGGGAGCTGCTCCAGTCTGCGCTCATACAGATTGACGAGGCACAATCAGAGACCGCCCGCTTTGCTCAAGGCGTAGAATTGGATCCAGACGGTTTGCGAGCCACCGAGGAGCGACTCGGGGCCTTGCACGACCTGGCCCGCAAGCACCGGGTCGCTGCCGACACACTGCCGGATTTACTGACAACCCTGAAGGGGGAACTCGACTCGCTCACTGGTGGCTCAGCGCAACTGGCGGAACTCGAGCGTCAGCTGTCTGAGGTTGCGCTGAACTGGCGTCATTCCGCTGACCAACTGTCAGCGAAGCGCCGCGATGCGGCAACCGCGCTCGGCCACCGAGTCATGGCAACCCTTGGCCAGCTTGCGATGCAAAAATGTGTCTTTGAGGTCGCCCTTATTCCTTTCAGGGATGAGCGTCCCGACCCTCGGGGCGCCGAGGATGTCGAGTTTCTGATTGCCACCAACCCCGGCGCGTCGCCCGGGTCCTTGAGCAAGATTGCATCGGGCGGAGAGCTCTCCCGCATCAGTCTGGCACTGCAGGTCGTCGCGGCGGATACCACAACAACGCCGACGATGATTTTTGACGAAGTGGACGTGGGCATTGGGGGCGGCGTAGCCGAAGTCGTCGGAGAACTCCTTCATACATTGGGCACCCGGAGCCAAGTGCTGGTAGTCACCCACCAGCCTCAGGTGGCCGCCAAAGGGAACCATCACCTGCTTATTTCTAAAGAGGGGGCTGACAAGGTCTACTCAACCCTCGCACAGCTTGCGGGCGAAGCGCGCATCGAGGAAATCGGCAGAATGCTTGGAGGCGCCAAACTGACCGAAAACACCCTGGCGCACGCCCGGGAAATGTTGGAAAAGCCCTAGGGGTCGCGTTTCTTCCGTACGTACAGCACCAAGGAATGGTCGATAATCTCGTAACCCTGCTCCTCGGCGATCAGATGTTGCCGGCGCTCGATCTCTTCATCGATGAATTCAATAACGTCATTGGTGTCGACATCGACCATGTGATCGTGATGATGGTCTGAAGCCATCTCAAAAACCGAGTACCCCGCCTCAAAATTGTGTCTGATCACCAAACCGGCACTTTCAAACTGGGTGAGCACGCGATACACCGTGGCCAGTCCAATATCCTCTCCGGTATCACGCAGTCGCTGGTAAAGATCCTCCGCGCTGAAGTGGTCACCCTGCCCCGACGCATCACTCAGCATCGACAGAATCTTCAGTCTCGGCGCTGTTACCTTTAGACCTGCCTTCTTGAGCTCTCGGTTCTCTGAAGTCATACGGGGAAGGTTCTCTGGGAGTAGCGTTTAACGTTATCATGCCAGCCGCATTGCCACCTTGGAAGACAACGTGCTGAGAATCTGCCCACCACCCCTCGTCTGGTCAGCCATCTACCTGCTGCTGACCCTGCCCGGTTGTGGCAATAACTTCGGCTTCCCCGGTGTCTACAAAATCAATGTGGAACAGGGCAACGTCGTCACAGATGAGATGGTAGAGCAGCTCCGGCCTGGACTTAACCGCCGACAAGTCCGGTACATCATGGGCACACCACTCATTGAGGATTCATTTCACAGTGACCGGTGGGACTACCGCTATCTAATGCGAAACGGCGATCAGACCCTCTCTGAAACCCAACTCACCCTGTGGTTTGAAGCTGATGAGCTGGTTCGCGCCGAAGGCCCAGACGCACCAGAATGGGACGTGCCTCAGCCCGCACCGGCCGGAAGCGAAGACTCAGCTGAGGACTGATCCGCTGCGGCGCGGGCGGCTTTGGCCTTGGCGGCGCGGGCTTTTCGAACGGCTTTGGGGTCAGCCTGAAGCGGGCGATAAATTTCTACGCGTTCACCCCAACGCAATACGCGATCGCCGGACGCGGCCTTACCCCAAATCCCCAGTTTCAGCTCAGGGCCGAGGGTCAAGTCGTCAAAAAACGCCTCTATGCCGCTCTGCATCACCGCGCCGAGGACGGTGGTCCCCTCAGTCACCTCCAACTTTATGATGCGTTGCTTTTCCGGTAGCGCGTACGCCACCTCTACGGGGATCTTTTCACTCATTACGCGCTCAATTCTGGTTTAAGTGGCCCAAGCCATGATGAAGACAGGGGCCATTGCGTGTGCTATCCGTTCAGCTGCTGCGTTGCCCGAGACACGACCGCATCAACCAAGTCCAGCGCAACTTTATCAAAGAGCCGGCCAACCGCGACACTGGCAAGCCCACCCGCCATCTGAAAATCAAGGCGAAGGGAGACCTTGCAGGCCGATTCGCCCAAGGCGCGAAAGCGCCAACTGCCAGAAAAGTGATCGAACGGGCCGTCTACCAGCGTCAGTTCCATCCGCTCTGGGCGATGCAGGCTGTTACTGGTTGTAAAGCTGTGACTAACGCCAGCCCGCGACAGCCGCAGGGTAGCGACCGCTCTGGATGAAGTGCGCTCATGCACCTCGGCAGCCACACAGCCCTCTAAAAACTCCGGGTAATGTTCAATCGCAGCGACCAGATCAAACACCTGTTCCGCGGCAAAAGGTATCAATGCGCTACGCTCGATAACGGTCATGTCACCAGTGTAGTGCAACTTGCTGAAGCGGCGGCCTAATCACAGCAGGGCTCTGACCAGCCAAGCCGCGCAGACGGGGGGTGCTACCCAGCGCACGACACGCCACCACAGCCAAAACAGCCACAGCGGCTCCCGATACAATTCACCGCGTAACACTGGGCGGGGCATCAACCAGCCAACGAATACGCTGGTGGCGAGCAAGCTGGCAGGAATGAGCCAGTCCACGGTGACGGTGGCCAGGTAGGAGAGCACTGCCGGGTCGAAAAAGAGGCAGATCGCCAAGATCAGCGCAACCATGGTATGGGCCAAAATCGACCCCCCCCATCGGCCTGCACCCCACTCACGGCCGATCATCAACACCATAGGCTCTGTCAAAACCACAGTGGCGCTGGCTGCGACACAGGCCATCGAAAAATAAAATAGTGCCCCATAGGTCTCGCCAAGCGGGAGATTGGCAAATGCGTAAGCCAAACCGATGAATACCGCCGATAGCCCCTCAGACGGCGCGACATTGACCTCGAACAAAGCCCCGCAGACGATCACTGCGGTCACTAGCATGAAGGCGGTGTCCAGCACAGCTACAGCCAGAATAGACCGCCCCCACGGTAAGCCCGGCGGCGACTGAGCGCCTAATGCCATACCCAGACCCAGCCCCGCGCCAAGGGTAATGCCTGCCGAGGAGAGCGCCATCCACACAGCCTCCGGCCGCCAGGCGGAAAGATCGCGAGCAAACAAAAACTCACTGACCAACCGTAAATCGGTATACAAAAAAATAAAATCGAGCACCCCAAGCAACGTAATGGCCACCACCGGCAGCACCGCCCAAGCAAGCAAACCCATGCCGAAGCGGATTCCCAGCGCTGACAACAGCACTGCCAATCCCAACAGAACCAACGAGCTCAGGAACTGCCCGGGACCATCTGAGATGTGCGCCAGATAGACCTCAGACACGTCAATTGCGCTGGCAGCGGCCAAATCTCCCGAGAAAATAAGTAGGGCCCACTCGAAACACCAAACGGCAACGAGGGTCGCCATTCCCGCCATAATCAGCCCCAGCACAGCCTGCAGTAACGCTAAATGGCGCCAACGTGAGTCGACATTCGCAGCGCTGGCCGCCCAATGCATTGCCAGCCCCGGCGAACCCCTACCCAGACTACCCAGCACAACCTCCGCAATAAGGATTGGCACACTGAGCAATAGCAGCGAGATAGCGTAAGCAAGAAAAAAAGTCCCACCGCCATATTCGCCGATAAGGTAAGGCAGGCGCTGCAGGTTACCCAGTCCTACCGCTACCAGAGTCAGCGTCAATACCAACGTTGTCCGCGCGCGCCACGGCTGGGGCACATTGTCATCCAGCACTCATATGCCCCCCTGCCGACACCTCGCCTGTAAGAATACCGACGCGGCAAGAAACCGGCACCCGTATAATGCAGGCATGGCAAAACCCAAACGTAAAAAGTCATCTGACAATACCATCGCCCAGAACAAAAGAGCACGCTTCGATTATCACCTGTTGGACTCTTTTGAGGCGGGGCTCTCGCTAGCGGGCTGGGAAGTCAAAGCGCTCAGAGCGGGCAAAGCCCAGCTCACGGATTCTTATGTTCTGATGAAAGGCGGAGAGGCTTATTTGTTGGGTGCCACAATCACTCCTCTGGATACCGTGTCGACCCATTTCGTCACCGACCCCACCCGCACCCGAAAATTACTCCTTCACAAAAAAGAGTTGGCCCAGATCAATGCCGCAGTGACACAGAAGGGCCAAACCTGTGTCTGTAGTGCCCTTTACTGGAAGGGTCATCTCGTGAAGGCACGGATAGACCTCGCCCAAGGCAAGAAGCTCCATGACAAGCGCGAGAGCGAGAAAGCACGCGACTGGCAACGCCAAAAAGCGCGCATTGTTCGTGACAATGTCAAACAGTAACCAAGGCAACCCCCCGTTAAAGCAACGACACTGCCGCCTCGCTCCTGATTCGGCTGAAGCCATGTGAGCACAGGGGTCGGCGGACCCTGAAAACCTGCGGCTAGAGGTCAAATACCGCTTTGGTGGAAATTGACAGACCAATGAGAATACACAGGCCCACGACAAAGGGTCGATAGGCGCCGCCAGCGAAGCGGTGAAAAGCCACGTTGCCCAGTTGGTTACCCAGCCACATGGCAGGAATAGCTACCCAAAGCAACTGGAAGGGTCGCGGGGTAATCAGATCGGCGACGCCAAACATTGTCAGTGACACAATGCTAGATCCGAAGAAAAACATCATCAGAAACGCCCGCGATTGCGTCGGATCCGTCAGCGTCGCCACCACATATAAAATAACCGGCGGCCCCGGTATTGCGAACGCGCCATTCATCAAGCCAGATGCCACGCCCGTCGCCATGGCCACGGGGCGCGAGGCGGGCCTCTCCTCGGGTGCGAAGCGCGCCAGCGCTAGCGATGCTGCCACCACCAGCAGGCCAATCCACAGCTGAAACTCGGCCACCGACAGCGATGATAAAAACCACACGCCGACGCCAGTACCTAGGACTGCTCCCGCCATCATGGGTACAGCGGGCGTCAGCGGAAACAGGCCCCACCACGCGCGGTAGCTCGCCACACCCAGAATCAGTGCCAGCACCGCACTCAGCACCACCGCATCACCGGGACTCAAGATAAGCGAAAACACCGGAACCACCAGCATGGCAAATCCAAAACCGGTGAAGGCCCGGATCAGTGCCGCGAGGCCCACCGCGACAGCGATCCACAAAACCTGCTCCATCGGGAGGGCAAATAGGCCCCAAAGAGTCATAGGGCAGGCTCCGCACATACCGTGTCGCCACAGGCAATAGTGCCCGCCTCTATAATTTTGGCACAGAGGCCCCCGTAACCCAGCATAGCCACCACGCCTCCCGGACCCAATTCTTGCTCCATGCGGGCACAGGGGTGGCACAGCTGAGTTGCTTCAAACAGCGCCTCCCCTACTCTGAAACGTTGCCGGCGTAGCGCATTTAAATTAATCCCGGAGATCACAACGTTGCGACGCAATCGGGCGGGATCTATGCCAGGCAGGCCCATATGGCCGGCAATTTGATCAATGAACTCCTGTGAGATCAGCGTGACCTGCCTGCCGGAACCCGGCGTCTTGGTCATCCGATGGTCGCCCTCCAAACCCAATGCCGCCACCGCATTTGCTTTGGCGACCGCCTGCAAAGGCTCGCGACGTCTTGGGCGCAGTCCAATCCATTCAACCGTCCCCGTTCCGATTTGATGCATGTATCGATCCAACGGGGAACGCGGCGCTCGCATGGTCTCTCCTTATCTCTGACCCTTAACGCTTGCTCGATTGGCGAATGCCCCGGGGTCGCTGGGCATAAACCCTAGTTTATCCGAGCCTGCCCGTACGGCGACCGATCGATACATGGCCCGGCACCGGCGACGTGGATCCTAGTGGGAGAGAAGACTGGCGAGTCAAGCTGGTGCGATAACGCTGAATCCACCCACATGCACCTTCAGCTGGATGTCGCCTCGCCCACGCACCACCATTGATCGTTTTTCTACAGAGAAACAAGTGATCCGGTTGGTAATAGTTGGCGTACCCGCACATGTCAGTGTCTAAGGACCGTCCAGTCATGTGCTGAGGCGGCCACTCTGGGGATGACTCTGTCGCTTCGGGCATGCCGTATCGCCGGGACAAAGAGGGGTGCGCAACCGAAAGCGACCGGGATCTTCCGGCGCTTTCGTAGCGACGCCTTGTGATAGAGAGGAGGCGTTGTGACGAATCACGACGAGACCTGGGGCATTTTGGCGTCCCAGCAAGACGAAGACCAAGCAAGAGCCAGCGCCGTCTCGGATCCCGCTGGCTATCACGCACGCATTGCTGCCGGGGAGCTCCACTGGTTCCACCGGAGCGACGATCAATGGCTGAGCCAATCGGGCGGCAGGTGGCAGGGCTGGCATGCACAAACAGGTGCGTCGGCGGACGCCGACGCCAACTGGCGTCCCTGGTCGACCCCGCTGGATGACAGCGCGGCACCCTACTACCGTTGGTTTGTCGATGGCCATACCAACGCGTGCTTCAACCTGCTCGACCGTCACGTGCTATCAGGCCGGGGGAATCAGCAGGCACTGGTTTTTGAAGGCGACCGCTGGGACCCTTCCAAAAATGAAGGTCGCGGTGGCCCGGTATTTGAACAACGCCTGAGCTATCGAGAACTGCTGATCGAAGTCGGCCTTCGCGCTCGTGTCCTCTCAAACCTGGGCTTGCAGTGCGGCGATCGCATCGCACTGAACCTCCCCAACATCCTCGAGCAGATTTACTACATTTTGGCCGCGCAACGGCTCGGCGTGATTTATACCCCCGTCTTTGGCGGCTTCTCAGCGAAAACCTTGTCCGACCGCATTCACGATGCCGGCGCCAAGGTGGTCATTACCGCCGATGGCGGCTACCGCAACGCCGAAGTGGTTCCCTACAAGAGCGCCTACGCAGACCCTGCTCTTGACAATTATGTGCCTCGCCCCGCGGCGTTGCAGGCGCTCTCAGAGACCTTGCAGGCGCGACTCCCTGCCGACGTGGCAGCGAGACTCGAGGCACAGGTGACTGACGCAGTTGCCGGCGAAATTACGCTGGAACGCGCCGATGTGATGCGCGAGCTTGGGTTGGCGCTGGAGCGCGAACGGGATACTGCCCCCGAAATCATCGCTGAACTCCGCACCACCGTTGCCAGCGAACTCGCAAACGTCGGTCATGCCGTTGAGCACGTCATCGTTGTGCGCTACACCGGCAACGATATCGTCGAGCACAGTCGCGACAGCTGGTCGCACCAACTCGTGAGCGAGGCTGAGACTGCCCTGCTGGCTGACGCCGACGTCGTAGACCGGGCGGCGCTCGCTTCCCTGGATGATGGCGCGCTATGGCAGGCCGTGGGGGCCCAAGTCCCCGCTGTCCCGGTTGAGGCGAATTGGCCGCTATTTATTATCTATACCTCTGGATCCACCGGTAAGCCAAAGGGCGTAGTGCACACCCACGGCGGCTGGCTGTCTGGCGTTACCCACACCATGCGGACAGTATTCAATGGCACACAGGACGACTGCCTATACGTCATTGGCGATCCTGGCTGGATTACCGGTCAGTCTTACCTCATTGCTGCGCCCCTGGCCTTTGGCATGTCGACCGTCATAGCCGAAGGTTCACCGCTGTTCCCCCACGCGGGTCGTTTTGCATCAATCATCGAGCGCAACCAGGTCACGCTATTTAAAGCCGGTTCAACTTTCCTCAAGGCAGTAATGACCGACCCGGCCAGCACACAGGAAATGTCCCGCTATGACATGTCTACGCTCAAAGTAGGCACCTTTTGCGCCGAGCCAGTGTCACCGGCAGTACAGAAATTTGCCATGGAGAATATTTGCTCGCATTACATCAATTCCTACTGGGCCACAGAGCACGGTGGCATCGTGTTCTCCTGTCCCTGGGGCGATTTCAAACCCTTGGAGGCCGACGCCAAGACCTGGCCATTGCCATGGGTACAGGCGCAGGTTCGCATCGTTGAAGCAACGAGCGACGACGGATCTGTAAGCCAGTGGCGAGAAGCCGAAGCCGGTGAAAAGGGTGAACTGGTCATTACCCAGCCCTACCCCTACTTGGCGCGGACCCTCTGGGGCGATGGCGACAGGCTGGGCGAGGCGCACTGGCAGGGCGATATCGAACGCTTTGCAGACGTGTATTTTCGTCGCTGGCAGGGCGAGCTCACTTACACCCAGGGTGACTACGCCAGACGCGGCGACGAGGGTGCCTTTACCCTGCACGGTCGGTCTGATGACGTCATTAACGTGTCGGGGCATCGCATTGGCACGGAAGAAATCGAGGGTGCCATTCTGCGCGACAAAACCTTGCGTCAGGATTCACCCGTCGGAAACGTCGTGGTCGTGGGCGCACCCCATGACGAAAAAGGCGAAACCCCAGTCGCATTCCTCGTTGCAGCGGCAGGCAGAAAGCTGTCTGATGAAGATCTCAGCCGCCTACAAAATTTGGTAAGAACAGAAAAAGGCGCGACTGCCGTGCCTTCTGACTTCTTGGTGGTTTCTGCCTTCCCGGAGACCCGGTCGGGTAAATACATGCGCCGCACGCTGCGCGCTATTCTGCTGGATCAGCCTTTGGGTGATCTGTCGACGCTGCGCAACCCGGAATCGGTAGAGGAGATCCAGAATGCCGTGGCGCAATGGCGTGATTTTGGGCGCCTCGCCGAAGCGCGTCAGATTATCCAAACCTGGCGCTACCTGCGAGTAGAGACACACCGCCTCGACGACCGGCACAAAGTCGCCTTACTGGTCATCAATCATCCGCCAGTCAACGCGCTCAACGAGCGCACCCTCGATGAATTGCATACTGTCGTGCAACAGCTGGAGCACCAGGACGATGTTGACGCCGTGGTGATTACCGGAGCACGGGGTGCCTTTGTCGCCGGTGCAGACGTTAAGGAACTGTTGGAGGTGGGTGAAGCTGGCGACCTCGAGTCGGCACGCACGCCACCCAATACTGCGCAAGCCGCATTTGCCGCATTGGAGCAGCTCGGCAAACCGGTGATTGCCGCGGTAAACGGCCCGGCACTGGGTGGCGGTAACGAACTGGTATTGGCGTGTTCCTACGTCATTGCCGCCGAGCACGCCCAGTTCGGTCAACCGGAAATCAATCTGAATCTGCTACCGGGTTACGGCGGTACGCAGCGACTGGTGCGCAAGCTTTACCGGCGCCGCGGCGAGGCCGGTATGGCGGAAGCACTGCGCCTGATGGTGAGCGGCCGCAATATTTCCACCACCGAGGCAAAGACCTGCGGTCTGATCGACGAGGTCGTCACCCAAGCCGCGGCATCACCCGTAGAGATCGCTATGGCGCGGTTGCGGGAATACTTTGCCAACCAAGGACCCTTGGCCGCTGCGCAGGACGAACATCAGAAAGCCTTGGCCGCGCGCGATGAGGCAATCCCCTATACCGAATCCATCCTTGAGCAACCGGCGCTCGCGCAAGCGCTGTCGCAGATTCGTGCGAGCGGTCGTGAACGACAGGTGGCGCGGGTACTCGATGCAGTCGCTGTGGGCGCGGAGCGAGGGCAGTCCGCTGGGCTGCCACATGAGGCAGAGCGCTTTGCGGAAGCGGTCTGCGACCCAGAATCCGGGCCAGCCGGGATTACGGCGTTCCTAGAGAAACGCAGTGCGCCCTTACCGACCCAGTATGTGGAGGTTGCACCCACTGCGACAGGCGAACCGGTAGACGAGCTACTCGCATCCGGCGATCTCTTACCCATGGGCGCCAGCTTCTTCCCCGGGGTCACGCCGATTCCTCGCTATCAATATGGTTATGGTGTCCCGAAATCAGCCGTCGACGGGAGGCCCGCGCACGGTGATCCAGTGGATGCCGAAATCAAGCTAATCTTTGAGACGCCGGAACCCGAGCCCAACGAGGCGCTGGTTTACGTACTGGCGTCAGAGATGAACTTCAATGACATCTGGGCCATCACCGGTATTCCGGTATCGCCCTTTGATGCGCGCGATGCCGACGTGCAGGTGACCGGCTCCGGTGGCGTGGCCATGATTGTGCGGCTGGGCAGTGAGCTCATTGCAGAGGGTAGGCTCACCATCGGAGACGTCTGCACCGTGTACTCGGGACAGAGTGAGTTGCTCTCCCCTGATCAGGGCCTCGACCCCATGGCGGCAGACTTCCGGATTCAGGGCTACGAGCGCAACGATGGGAGCCACGCACAGTTTCTGACAGTTCAGGGACCTCAGCTGCATCCCAAGCTGCCGAGCCTTAGTTTTGAAGAGGCCGGTTCCTACGGCTTGACCCTCGGTACCATTCACCGCGCGCTCTACCATACTTTGGATATCGAGCCGAACAAGCGACTCTTTGTCGAGGGCGCCTCGACCGGTACCGGGTATGACTGCCTGCGCAGCGCCGTTAGCAGCGGTCTCAGCGTTGTTGGCATGGTCTCTAGTACAGAGCGTGCCGCACGGGTTGAAGCAGTTGGCGGCGCCGCGGTCGATCGAAAGGATCCACAGTGGGCCAGCGCCTTCACACCGGTCCCTGATGACCCCGCGCAGTGGAACACGTGGGAACAAGCTGGCACCGATTTCGTCGACGCGACTGAAGCCGCGGCCGGCGGCAGTATCGATTATGTGGTGTCCCACGCCGGCGAAACCGCCTTTCCGCGCTCGTTCCAAACCCTGGGCGAAGGGGGCGTGCTCACGTTCTACGGCGCCTCATCGGGCTACCGCTTTACCTTCATGGGCAAAAAAGGAAGTTCCAGCCCCGCGGAGATGTTCACCCGCGCGGGCTTACGCGCCGGTCAAAGCCTGCTCGTAGTGTATGGGCCGGGTGCTGAGGATGGCATTGTGGATCGTGTCGCCATCGAGGCGATCGAAGTGGGCTGCCAGCGTGGGGCGCAAGTCGCGGTATTGGTCGATACCGTACCGCAGCGGGAATTCGTCAATTCACTGGGATTTGGTGCGCAAGTGAAAGGCGTTGTGAGTCTCGAGGAGATCGAGCGTCGCCTCGGGGATGATTACGATCCGCCCGGTCCGTTTGCTCAGATGCCCAACCCCTTCACTGAGTCACAAGCCTTTAAGGAGGCCGTGCGCCTGTTCTCGGACCGCACGCTTAAGCCCATTGGCTCAGCGATTGCACCGTTTCTTCGCAACACACTCGACAAGCGAGGCCTGCCCGATGTGGTCTTTGAGCGTGCTGGCCGAGACGGGCTTGCGCTTGCAACCGCCTTGGTAAAACCCAACGTGGGCAAGGTGGTGTATGCCGAAGAGCTCAGTGGGAATCGTTTCACTTTTTATGCGCCTCAGGTATGGATGCGGCAGCGTCGCATTCTCATGCCCAGTGCAGAAATCCGCGGTACGCACCTCAATACTGCTCGAGAATTCGCCGAGATGCAGGAGCGAATCGCTGCGGGCCAGATTGACGTCTTGCCGCCATTGGCAAGACCCATCGAAGACATCGCCGAGATTCATCAGGCGATGTGGGAAAACCGGCACGGTGGTGCCAATTATGTCGTGACCCATGCGTTGCCGCGCATGGGCCTCAAAACCAAAGATGAACTTTACCGAGCGTGGGCGCTGCGTGATGCAGCGGAGCGCGGCGAGGTCATTACCAAAGTCGAAACAGGATCAGCCGGAGCGCTCAGATGAACGACATGTCTAATGTTTCTAATGCAGTGGTATCGCAGTCTCTGGCAGGTCGCCGACTCGAGAATAAATCTGTCATTTTGACGGGCGCCGCAGGTTCGATCGGCCGCTATATTTCCCGCCACCTGCTGCGAGAGGGCGCCCAAGTCACTATGACCGGGCGTGACCTGAGCAAACTTGACGCGTTTGTTGAAGAGCTCTCCGAGGAGGGCTTCGACGCCGATAACATCACCACCATTGTCGGTGACTGTGCAGACCCGCAGGTGTGTCGCGATATCGTTGCCCAGGCAGTGGGGGCTTTTGGCAAGCTCGACGTATTAGTCAACAATGCTGGCGCCGCGGGTCCCAAGTACACGCTGCGCGATATCCCCTTTACCGATGTCGAAATGCGCGCCGCTGGATCGGATCAAACCATGTTTGACTCGGCGATGAACCTGCTGGGTGCACCTTGGAATATGGCGCGTGCAGCGGCGGCTCATCTGACCGATGGTGGCACCATCGTCAATGTCTCGACAATCTTTTCACGCACACACTATTACGGACGTATTCCCTACGTAGTGCCCAAGTCAGGCTTGAATGCGCTGGGTAAGGGCCTCGCGCTGGAGCTGGGCGAAGAGCGCGGCATCCGGGTTAACACACTGTTCCCGGGCCCGATCGAGTCCGAGCGCATCGACACGGTCTTCGCCACAATGGATGAACTTCAGAACATCCCGCCCGGCAGTACCAGTCAGGAATTCCGCGATCTGATGATCACTACGCGAAACGGCGATGAAGGCTTGGAGTATCGCTACCCGACGCCCACTGACGTCGCCAACGGCATCGTCTGGCTGGCTTCGGAGGAGTCGGCGGCGGTGTCCGGTCACCACATTGAGGTGACCAACGGCATGCAAGTACCGGCACAAAGCCGCTCACAACTGGTTTCCTGGCCGGACAAGCGCCTCGAGGATTTGACGGATCACGTCGTGCTGATTCTGGGCGGCTCTGATTACGAGGAGGCGCTGACCTATGCGGAGCGGCAGATCAGGAGTGGCGCCCACGTATTGTTGGCCTTCCGCTCTCTCGAAGCGGTTGGCCATGCGCGCTCGCTAATTCAGAGTAAGGAGCTCGACGAAATTCAGCTCTCGCACCTCGATCCACTCAGGCGCGAGTCCGTTGATCGCACCATGCAGTTCATCGACGATCACTTTGGTCGACTGGACGGCGTTATTGTCCTGCCGCGCAAACCCAACGGCCACTACGGCAACTCTCTGTGCGGTGCAACCGACGAGGACGTCGAGAAGTTTGTCCGAGAGGAAGTGGTCGCGCCCGTGGCCTTCGCCAGCATGCTGGCCACCAATTTGTCTCGCTGGTTCGGCAAATGTGATCCCCCTGCAATCACCTACGCGACCAATGGCAGCGACACCCACAGCAACCTGCTCAATGAGGTCATTCGCGCGTCTATTGAGGCATTGATTCGTGGCTGGCGACACGAAGACGAGACGCTGCAAACTGCCGGTGAGCTTGACTGGGCTGTGCGCCCCAACCAGTTGGTTCGCTACGACAGCCAGGACAAAGACAACCTAACCTTCGCTGCGGACTGGGCCGCAACGCTGACCAACCGCGTGCGCCAGATGGATCCGATCAATCTATGGATACCCAAGAGCATCAAGCGGGCCACCGGAAAGGAATCCATGCCCACCCCGCTCATGCGGGTACTGCCCGGCTTACACAAGGGCAAAACGGCGGTCATTACGGGTGGTAGTTTAGGTATCGGTTTGCAACTCGGGCGCTATCTGGCCATTGCCGGCTGTCGCGTCTTGCTAAGCGCAAGAAGCGCTCCCAAACTCGAGGAGGCGCGGGCCGAAATCGTCGAAGAGCTGCGCGGCATTGGTTATCCGCAAGCCGAGACCCGGGTGAGCATCATGGCAGACATCGATGTGGGTGACCCCAAGGCCCTCGATGCGCTCTATGACCGGTCAATAGAACTCTTTGGCAACGTGGATTTCCTGATCAATAACGCGGGGATCTCCGGCGCGGAGGAAATGGTGGTTGATATGACCCTGGCCGATTGGAATCGCACCATGGAAGCCAACCTCATCTCAAATTACTCCCTGATCCGCAAATTCGGCCCAGTGATGAAGGACAAGGGCAAGGGTTCTATCCTTAATGTTTCGAGCTACTTCGGTGGCGAGAAGTACGTGGCAGTGGCCTACCCCAACCGCGGTGATTATGCGGTTTCCAAGGCAGGCCAGCGGGTATTGGCCGAGATCCTCTCACGCCACCTCGGACCGGAGATCCAAATTAACGCCCTTGCCCCGGGACCCGTTGACGGTGCGCGCTTGCGAGGATTGGGCGATGCGCCCGGACTTTTTGACCGCCGAGGCCGACTGGTTCTGGAAAACAAGCGGCTCAATCAGGTGCACAAAGCGATTCTGAGCGACCTCAAAGAAGGCCTCAGCACCGATACGATAATGGCCTTGGCAGCAAACGATGTGGCGAACCTGCCTTCCGGCAATGACATGCCCAAGGCACTGACCCGCCTGGTGGGCCAGGTCGTTGATGCTGGCGGCACGGGGAACTCTTCGCGCTTTCTGCTTCACGAGGGGATCGCCAATAAACTGGTTGATCGACTGGTCAATGGCGGAATCCTGAATGCCGAGCAGCGCAATAGCTTTATGGCGGCCTTCGTCGATGCGCCAGAGCCCTTCTTCGCTAAAGAGGAGTCAAAAAAATCAGCGACACAGATCGAGTCGGGCATCCTTAACCGGCTTCATTTACACAAGATGCCGACCGATGAACAGGTAGGCCTCTCAACAGTATTTCACCTCGCCGATGACATTGTTAGTGGCGAGACCTTCCACCCCTCGGGCGGGCTCAAGTTTGACCGATCCGTTACCGAGGGAGAGTTGCTACTGCCGCCCAGCCAGACCGACCTGAACAAGCTTCAGGGCAAGCGTGTGGTCATGGTGGGCGACAGTATGCGTAAAGAGCTTGCGGCGATCGGCAATGGTTTTGTGGGGCAGGATGTCGCAGCGCTCACGGTACTGACTCGTTCAGAGGACAGCGCCCGTGAGCTTCAACACGCCATCGACGCCACGGATTCCGTGGCGTTCGATGTGCGTTGTATTGGCGACGATATCGAGGGAGCACTGGATCACATCTTGCGTGAGGAAGGTGGCTTCGACATCGTGGTGAGCAGCCCGTTTGAAAGGCTGCCCCTAAACGCCTTGGCGGGTGAGCGTCACAAAAGCTGGGATCGGGTGCTGAGTGATCAGCAGTTCCGAGATCTGGTTAATGACCAACTCACCCATCACTTCCGTGTGGCGCGGATCTCGGCATTGGTGCCCAACTGCCAGATCGTGCTACTAACACCCGATACCTCTCTGGCCTCGACCCGTGAAGAATTCGCGCTGGCTCTGTTCGTTAAGAACTCGCTACACGCCTTTACGGTCACACTGGGGGTAGAAGGTGAGCGTCTGCCAACGGTACCTGCAGTCAATCAGGTACAGCTGACTCGACGGGCGCACACCGAGGAACCTTCTAACGATCAAGAACTGGCTGAAGAAATGACGCGCCTGGTGCACGCGGTCATGCAGTGTGCTGTACCCGCACCCTCTCCCAGTGAGAGCCGATACCTGTCCAAGATCTTCCGCGGCAACGCGGTCACGGTCTGACCTTGTATCACTCCTAGGCGGGGCTCCCCCGCCATTTACCAGCGACCGGACTCATCCCCCCGGTCGCTGGTTTCTTCCTCGCTGCAAAGCGACACCGTATTCGCTTCAACGCGCAACAGCGCTATGCTGGACCTATTACTCAAGGGGTCTACCATGCGCCTCATACTCGCCAGATTTGTTGCTTCTCTGTCTTGCCTTGCACTGGACCTGTGGGCGCTCCCATCCGGTGAGGGCGAGAGCCTAGTGCGTGAGCACTGCTCGAGCTGCCATCGCCCCGAAATCCTTAATCGAGCTCAGGGGTACAACAGCTCTGATGAGTGGCGCCAACTGATGGCCTCCATGGTTGAGCTCGAGGAGCCCCGCGCCGATATCATTGCCCGCTACCTGACGGAGCACTTCCGATCGAAATCCGAGCTGCACCCAACTTTGGTGTCCGGACCCGTCAACATCGAAATTGACGAATGGATGGTCCCGACCCTGGGGCAGCGGTCACGCGATCCGATTGAAGCACCCGACGGCAGCATTTGGTGGACCGGCATGTGGGCATCACTGGTGGGGCGCCTTGATCCGCTCACCGGAGACTTCAAAGAATACCCATTGCCCGCGACGGCGAGACCCCACTCCATTGTGCCCGATGGCGAGGGGTTCATCTGGTATCTGGGGAACTCCAATGGCACCGTGGGTAGGCTCAACCCAGTCACTGGAGACATCCGCGAATACGAAACCGGCCTCGCTGATCCGCATACCGGCGTCTTTCATCCCAATGGCTATTTCTATTTCACGGCCCAGAGAGCAGGCGCGGTCGCTCGTCTTGACACCA
>JAYNYK010000067.1:10280-13126 GCA_038102985.1 Halieaceae bacterium | reverse complement strand
GGGGAGCATGTGTTGATGGCGAGTGAGCCGGAGGCATTTGCTTCAGCCATGGTGGAGGCACACTCCGATGAGGCCGTATGGCACAAGCTGTCTCGAAATGGCCGGGCATCCCTCGAGGGCCGCTTTACGCCGGATGTTGCCCAAAATGCACTGCAATCTGCGCTCGAGAGCGTGTTGGGTAGAAAAAGCTGATTTTCCTAGTCCTGACGCCCCAGTCGCTCGCAAACCGCCTCGAATAAAGCAATATCCTGATGATTAAACCAATGCAGTTTGTCCCATGTGGGCTTGCTGAGCGCGGCTTGCATATTATCGAGCTGTTGCTTCAGCGATAAACCAAAGTCGGGCGCGCCAACGTTTTCCGTAACTCGGCTGGAATAATCGAACTCGACCCCGGCTGCTGCCAATCGGGGGATGAAAGATGCGACGTCCTCGTCGAAGTATTCAACTCGGCCGACGCACGCCACCTCTGACAGATTCCTCAAAGCGGCCTCGAGATCATAAAGCGGACGGCCATCGGTATTGGTGCCGCGGGGAGGGCTGTTGGCTTCTCTGCAGAGCAGGTTGGTTTGCAGGTTGCAGATTTGGAGCTGGTTGGGATGTCCGGCAACTAATTGATCAAACCAAATATCGAAGCCGTCCAGCGGCGATTCCCGAGCGGCGAGCGTGTCGCGGTGCTCGTGTAGAAATACCGAACGAATCCGCAGGATGGGGTGCCTGAGGAACACCACAGGCAAGGCGATAAATTGATCGGAGACGGGTGCTGGCAAGGTGATTTGATGCGAAGAAATCGACGCTAATTGAGGGTTAGAGTCAATTATCGCTGTAAGGTCTGTTTGGGTGATTACTGAGGATGACATGGGGCCATCAACGGACAGGTGGTGCTCGCCAAAATTACGCTTGAGGACATGCTCAAAACTGGTGCCGGCGGTCTTGAATATATGATAGTGGCAGATAACGGTTCTTGGAATCATTTAACTATTCAGCCTGTTCACGCGCAGCACCCAACAAATAGCGTGAGAATCATAGCAGGCGCTCGCCCGAGAGGTGTGCCCTTGGGCTGGCAGCGCGTGGCGTGAGGATGGGTCGCAATACCCTCATTTTCTCAGCCTAAAAGGTCCTAGCCTGGGTTCTCAATCGGCGCCTACGCCTGCAGATAAATGTGAAAACTTCGCCCGAGCGAGCTCGCTGGGGGTGGTAAAGTGAAGGACGTCGCCAGAGTTAGCAGGAATAAGCGCTGTCAGCCGGTCGTCATGAAACTGACCAGCGTGACGCAGTCACGCGATGAAGCATTGAGGAGCGTTGTGTCGGAAGCTGTAGAATCGATAAGCCCTCGGGACACGCTCCCTGACTTGGGGGAGCGGTTGGTCGCTCAGGGATTGCTGAGCGAGCGTGATCTCGAGCGTGCGCGCCTTGCCAAGCGTGAGATGGGCTGCATGCTCGGTGAGGCGTTGGTTCGTCTCGGGTTGGTGGCAGAATCTAATGTCGTTAAGGCGCTCGGCGAGGAGTTGGGTGTTGTCGTCGTAGGCAAGGATGACTATCCCGAGGAGCCTGCATTGCTCGAGTTGGTGCCCGAACAGTTCCTTTTGAACAACACCGTGGTGCCGCTCTCTGAGAGTGAAGATCGCATTGTGCTGGCGGCGCTTAAGCCTCAGGACGAGTTCACCGGGAAGGCGCTCCGCCTGGCCACCGGTAAGGACATTGAACTGCGCTTGGGACTGGCCGCAGATATCGAGTCAGCGCTCGAGCGCTATTGTCAGACTGAGGAAGAAGAAGCGCTGGAAAGCTTCGGCGCTTTTGACATCAACGACGATGAGTTCGTAGAGCATCTGAAAGACCTCGCCAGCGAGGCGCCCGTGATTCAGCGAGTCAACCAGATCATCCAACGGTCACTGGATATTGAAGCCTCCGATGTGCATCTGGAGCACTTTGACGATGGCCTTCGCTTGCGTTACCGCATCGACGGTGTGCTTCAGGAGGCGAGCCAGATCACCGACAGCAATCTGTCTGCGGCCATTGTGTCTCGTATCAAGCTACTTGCGAATCTGAATATTGCCGAGCGACGGCTGCCACAGGATGGTCGCATTATGATGCGGGTGAAGGGGCACGAACTCGATCTCCGCGTGTCTACACTGCCCACCGTTCATGGTGAAGGAATTGTGATGCGGGTGCTGGATCGAGAGAGCATCCGCTTGGACCTCGCTGATATGGGGTTCAGTGAGGATACCTTTGAGTCCTACACGGAATTGTTGCGCAGGCCTCACGGTGTGTTGCTGCTGACCGGGCCAACGGGTTCGGGAAAGACAACCACCCTGTATGCCTCACTGTCGAACATGGATTCTGACTCCATGAAAGTCATCACGGTGGAGGATCCGGTCGAATACCAGCTTCACGGGATCAACCAGATACCGGTGCACAGCCAGATCGGACTAACCTTTGCCCGGGCATTGCGATCTATTCTTAGACAGGATCCCGACATTATTATGATCGGGGAGATGCGCGACACCGAGACGGCTCAGATCGCGGTGCAGTCAGCGCTAACCGGTCACTTGGTGCTGTCCACGCTTCACACGAATACCGCTGCCGGCGCGATTACCCGTCTGGAAGATATGGGAGTGGAGCGTTTCCTGATCACTGCGGCAGTCAATGGCGTGCTGGCGCAGCGATTGGTGCGCAAACTCTGCACGGATTGCAAGACAGCGGTGGATTTGCCGTCTGACGTGTTGAAGAAAACAGGGCTCGAGCCATTTATGTCCTCGGGTAGCCAGACGATTTACGAGGCGGCCGGGTGCGAGACCTGTAAGCAAACCGGTTACCGCGGCCGAATGGCCATACACGAGCTCTTTGTG
>JAYNYK010000067.1:389-10180 GCA_038102985.1 Halieaceae bacterium | reverse complement strand
GACCTGTAAGCAAACCGGTTACCGCGGCCGAATGGCCATACACGAGCTCTTTGTGTTGGATTCAACGATTCAGCGCGCGGTGCTGGATGGCGCAGATGCACACCGGTTGAGAGACCACGCCCGCGCCCGCGGCATGCGCACCTTATACGAAGATGGCCTGCGCAAAGTGGCGATGGGGTTGAGCTCGCTGGACGAGGTGCTCCGCGTGACGCAGGACCAAAGCGAAGAGTCGAACGATGACCTCCATGCCGCCTAACACCCGATTGCGTTCGAGTTGTTAGGACGTGCCAGCGTTTCGTTACAAGGCAATTGGTCAGGCCGGCGCTATCGATTCGGGGGTGCTGAACGCGCGGGACCTCGCAAGCGCGCAACGTCAGCTTCGTGCGCAACGCTTGACGCCGTTGTCTGTGACGCCCAGCACTGAGGCAACACAGCCGCTAAAGAGCAATACCCGCGAGGCAATGCCAGCCCTTGATGCAGAAACCGCGCGGGTGTTGCTGGGTAAAGTGTCAAGTGGATCGCGGATCAAAAAGGGCAAAAAGCGCTTCGATCGCGAAGACGTTCTTCGCTTCACGGGTGAGATGGCGGTCTTGCTCAATGCCGGGCTACCCCTTGATCGCGCGATGAAAGTTCAAATTGATTCCGCGGCTGATGGCGCACAGAAGACCTTGCTTGAGGAGCTCCTGGAATCGTTGAAGGGCGGTAAAGCACTGAGTGTCGGATTAGAGAAACGCCCGGATGCGTTCAATCATTTCTACGTGAACATGGTGCGCTCGGGTGAGGCCAGT
Source organism: Halieaceae bacterium (assembly GCA_038102985.1). Classification (GTDB taxonomy): domain Bacteria; phylum Pseudomonadota; class Gammaproteobacteria; order Pseudomonadales; family Halieaceae; genus Luminiphilus. The sequence goes on along the minus strand of JAYNYK010000067.1, from coordinate 9,392 downwards.
GGCCACCTGTCGGATGTGTTGCGCGAGCTGTCTGCTTATCTGGAGCGCGCTAAAACCGTCCGAGCCTCTGTGATCTCCGCTTTAATTTACCCCGCGATTCTGGCCGCCGTAGCGGTGCTGTCTGTTTTTGTCATGCTGGGTTTTGTGGTGCCCGAATTCGAAGCGCTTTTTGAGGATATGGGTGAGTCTCTGCCGCTGTTGACTCAGGCTATTGTCGGCATGGGAGATGTGGTCTCAGCCTGGGGTTGGTTCTTGCTGCTCTTGGCGGCGGTCGCCGTGTGGTGGAGCCGGCGTTGGGCAGCTACTGCCAAGGGCAGGGAATGGCTAGATCTTAAAAGTCTGACCCTGCCGCTCGTCGGATCTATCACACTCAAATATGAAGTGGCGCGGTTTGCGCGCACCATGGGTACCCTCTTAAATAATGGTGTGGCCATGTTGCGCGCAACGGATATTGCTGTGGGCACCGTTGGCAATAGCTTAATTCGGGCTTCTTTGGTGGAGTTGCCCCAAACCATTAAGCGCGGGGGCCGCCTCTCGCAAGCGCTCGATACCCGGGTATTTTCCCCAGTTGCCCTGCAAATGGTACGGGTGGGTGAAGAGTCAGGCAGCCTCGATACGATGCTGCTGGAGTTGGCGCAGGTCTATGAGTCGGAAGTCGAGGACGAGGTAAAACGCGCGTTGACGTTACTGGAGCCTGCGCTCATTTTGGGAATGGGCGGTATTATTGCCATCATCATTATGGGTATTTTAATGGGTATCCTGTCCGTTAATACGCTGGTGGTATGACGCTGCCAGTCCATTCATCAAGGGGCGACACAATATGACGCGGGTTAAGGGATCGACGCGGGTTCAGCGGTCAGCGTGCCGAGGGCGAACACAGCGCGGATTTACGCTGGTGGAATTACTGGTGGTGCTCGCCATCCTCGGAATGTTGGCGGCGCTCGTCGGTCCTCAGGTGCTCAACCAATTGGGTGGCGCTAAATCCAAGTCGGCACAAATACAAATCAGGGATCTCGAGCAAGCGCTTGAAATGTATAAGCTGGATGTGGGCAGATTCCCAAATTCCGGAGAGGGGCTCGAAGCCTTGGTTCGCTCGCCCGGTCGCGCGCGGGGTTGGAACGGCCCCTATCTGAGGAAAGATGAGATTCCATTGGATCCCTGGGGGAACGAGTATCAGTACCAATTTCCCGCCGATACGGCAATGGGATATGAGTTGATCTCCTATGGCTCCGATGGGCGAGCCGGTGGCAGCGGTGAGGCCGCAGACGTCAGCAGTTAGCGGCATGGCCTTCTCTGATCGAGGCTTCACACTGTTGGAGCTCGTAGTGGTGTTGGCCATTGTGTCGCTATTGGCAGCGGCTATCGGGGGATCAGCCGGATCATTTCTATCGACGATGGAGTATCGAGACACGGTTAGAGAGCTATCGTCGGCGGCCAAAAAAGCCAGACTTCAATCGCGGTCGCAGGGAAGGCCCATTGACCTCGTGATAGATCCAACCGGCAATCGTTTCGCCCTCACCGATCAGCCCGAAAAGCTGGAGTCAGAGGATTACCAGCCATTGGCGGCGGGTTTAAGCATTGGACTGGTGTTTGCGGCCGAGGTCGGCCCGGGGGCGAATATGGGCGCTATTCGGTTTTATCCCGCTGGCGGATCCTCGGGTGGCGAGATCACGATCGAGCGGCCCTCAGGAGACGGAACGCGTTTAGTGGTGGACTGGCTGATTGGAGATGTACAGCAGGAGCCGTTGTGAACCGAGGTGAAAAGTGCTCAAGCCCACTAGACGCGGGGTTTTCTCTACTGGAAACCCTGGTGGCGCTGGTCATTTTGTCACTGGCTTTAGGTGCCCTTTACCAAGCGGCCGCGGGCGCTACACGGAATATTCGTGTTGCGGAACAGTATACCCGAGCGGTGGCCCTCGCTGAATCGATGCTGTCTGAGCACAGCTACATTGTGGAGCCGAACGTGAGTCTGGCCGGGGAGTTTGGGGAGTTTACCTGGCAGGTGCTGTCCTGGCCTGTGCCCGATCCGGGTGGCGCCTCTGTCGAGGATGATCCCCTGTTGTCTGTGCAGGGCTTGCCGCTGCAATACCTGCAGGTGTGGGTGCGCTGGCCGGGGACGGCGACACAACGAGAGCTCGATTTGCTGACGGTGGTGCCCCTGCGAGGCACTCTCGAATGATTGCTCAAGCTCGCGGGATGACGCTTGTGGAGGTGGTGGTCGCCACAGCCCTATTCTCTATGATTATGCTTGCGACGGTCACGGCGCTGAGAACGTTTGCGATGACCTACGACCGCGTGCAACAAGAAGCTGCCAAGACCTCGCAAATCAGGGAGGGAGACCGTTTTATTCGACAAGTGCTACGGGACGCCCTCAATGAAGAAGGATTGTTTGAGGGCACGCCCTCGACATTGCATTGGGTGGCGCCCGTTGATCGCGCGGGAGATGCGTCTGGGCTGCAGCACCTGCAATTGTCGCTGAGGAATGAGCAACTCATGGTCTCCTTCGCGCCACTTCGGGCATCTCTCGAAGCGCCTTACTGGGGACAGGAGTCTCCAGACTTTCCTCTAATTGAATCTATCGAGGGATTGGCGTTTTCCTATCAGGCTGAGCCGCTGGGAGACTGGTCTTCCAGTTTCGAGCCCCCGGAAGAAGCGGCCAATAGGCTCCCGTGGGCTGTTAAAATAGAAATGCTGTCCAGCGGGGAACAGTGGCCACCTATCGTGGTTTGCTTGGACCAATACCGGCGGTCGCAATGAGCTCTTCTTCGCAATCAGGCTACGCGCTAGCGCTTTTATTGTGGATGATTACCGGGATGTCATTAATGGTGACAGCCGTCATCCATTTTGCGCGGGACGATATTGGTTTGTCGGAGTTGCGCATCAATGAGGCGAAAAGCCGCGCATTGGCGAGGGGTTTAGGCTATCTCGTTTCTCGCGATAGAGCGCTAGAGGAATTTCAGTCCTTGCGTCGCGGTGTAGAAAACGAAGGCGAAGATGCTTCCGGTAGCAGTGGTAGAGGAAATGGTAGGGAAGCCCAGCGTCAGCAGACTGGTTCGTTTAACTATCGATTCGACCGTGTTACCGGTACAGCGACCATTCGCCCTCCCTCGTCATTGGTGTCGCTCAACAATGCTTCCGAGGAGGAGCTATTCAGAACCCTGGTTGCATTGGGGCAGACGGAAACGGGGCAGGCATTGAATATTATGCGAGGCGTTATCGACTATAGAAATCAGGCTTCTCCCGTTTCACGGGAAATGACGGATTTCAAAGGCTACCGGTTCAAAGAGGAATTGTTGAGCGCGGCCAACATCACTCGGTCAGTGTATGACCGGGTCAAGGACTTTGTTACGGTTCACAGAAACGCAGGATTAAATGCCAAAGAAGCCCCGTCAGCGCTCGCCGCGATATTTGCTGGGGAAAAGATGGCGCCCGGTGCATCGCTTGTAGTGGGCGGCGATGGGGGGGGTAACTTAAAATCCACGGCATCGGTACCTTTGGCAGCAGGCCCCGTCACATTTGACTCCATTTATGAGGCGAGGCGGGCTGCTCGCAATCCGGAGGCAGATGTTAATGCGGTAACGGTCGAGCTCTCTTTCGATAACGGTTTTCAATCCCGATATCTGGTGTGGATGTCAGGTTCGGGTGGGCAGCTTGTGCGGGCAGAGCGGTTATCTGCGTCGCAGCGGGAGTCTTTCTGATATGGCCAGCGCCGGCGAAAACACAAGCCAGTGGTCCCTGTTTGGCCTGGATCTTGAGCGGTATGTCCGCAGTATTGCCCTAGGGGCGCATCAGTTGCTTTGGGGTTCGGAATCGGGGTTGCAGCGGCATTTTTTGCCTCCGTCTCTTTTGCTGGGTGATATCGAGCATCTCCATGAGCAGGACGCCGCGAACTTTGGTCTCTCGCTTAGCGCAGAAGAGGCGGTCGATGGGATTGCGGTTTTGTTGCCCAGTGATTTGGTGCTCACCAAACTCATTGATCTCCCGGCGGTTGCAGAGCCTGATCTAGAGGCAATAGTGCGGCTGGAAGCTGAGGCTAATTCGCCGTTCTCGTTGGAGGAGACTGCTTACGGCTGGCGGATATTGGGCAGAGACGCGCCACGGTTGACGCTTTTGTTGGCAATCTCCTCCCGCCGGGCGATCGACACGAACGTGTCCCAGACTCAAGGAGATTACCGCTATGAATTTGGTGCGCCTGAGGTATGGGCGCACCACGAAGGGAGACTGGTTCAACTCTTGGGCTTTGGAGAATCTCGGCGTAAAGCGGCCTACCTGGCGAATCTCGCGCGCACCACCGGGAGAATGGCCCTGACCGCTATTGGGATAGCATTAATCGCGTGGTCGCCGGCCGGAATGTTATCGATCAGGGAGGGGCAACTCAGCGACTTGCTCAACGAGACCGAGTTGAGGGCAGGCACGGCGACCGCCGCTAGGAATGCACTCATCGATACCGAGGACCGATTATTCGCTGCGCGGGAGTTGTACGCTGATCGACTGATTTATCACCGATGGCTCGATCACATAGCGGCGCTTACGCCCAATTCAGCCTACTTAACCAGTATACGATTTGATGAGGGGCGGCTGACGATTGTCGGGCAAGCCGAGAATGCGGCTGCTTTGCAGACTGCGCTAGCGGGTACTGAGATTCTCAGCGGGGTGACTGCACCGTCAGCGTTTACCCGTGATCGTCGAACTGGAAAAGAGCGATTTACCTTAAATATGCAGCTAGTCACACCAGAGACATGATGATTTCTGACGCGAAAGCCTGGTTGTTGGGGCTACCCAATGAGGCAAGAAATCTTATGATTGGCGCCGTCGCATTGACAGGTGTGTTGGCCTTGCTGATGCTGTCCTATGCTTGGTCCGCCGCTTTCCTGAGCTGGCAAGAGATAAGCAGCAGCGAGCCGAGAATAGCAAGGTTAAAAGGCTACGAATTGGCGCAAGAGGACATCCGAGATGCGTCGGGCGCTGCAGCGCTCGCATTGCAAGCGGTGGCATTTAACGACAAAGGTGACGAGACTCAGGTTGGAGCGAGACTGCAGCAAATTTTGCGGGCTTTTGCCGAGGAGGCGGGCCTGACGATTGGTGGTAGCCAACTGTTGCCGCCTCGGGATGATGACAATATCCCGGATGGATTTACCCTGATGAAAGTGCAGCTCAATATGTCGGGGATGCCTGAGGCATTGATGGATTTTTTGCAGGCCGTTTACGCACATTCGCCCACCCTCGATGTCACCAGATTGTATATCGCCATCGATAAAAAGCCTAATCGGCGTCGACAAAAAGAAGCGTCTATTGAGGAGTTACAAACCCTGCGGGTTGACGTGTATGTTTCGGCGCTCCTGGTGATCCAATGAATGCGCTCTCAGACCTTTTCGGCACATTTGATCGCTTTGTGCGCATCATTTGGGCTGGTGTCGCACTGAGCGGTGTCAGCTTATTGGTAATTTTCTTTTGGTCCCCCGAGGTTGAGCCTTTGGCCCCCGGAGATTTGACGCAGATGGATTCCATGAGTTCAGCAATGACTGAAGCTGACGCCGGTGCGGCAGACGAGTTTGTTACTCGGCCCTTGTTTCTGGAGAGCAGGCGGCCTTTGCGGGCTTCGGAGGCCTCGGCACCGACCATAAAAAAAGCGCAGCCACCTGCCTCCACGAAAGTGCTGGAAAATGTCACGCTTCTGGGGGTGTTTTCCTCCGGTGCTTCCGAGGGCGTCATCCTTCAGGAAAACGGGGGTGATCGGCGTCGCGTGCTAGTGGGCGAGAGAACTGGAGAATGGACTCTTGTGAGAGTTGAGCCGCGTGCCGCAGTGTTCAAAAGTGGTACCGCAGAAAGCCGTGTGACGATGTCATTACTCGCAATCGGCGAGCGCAAAGGCGGAGTCACCTTTTCAGCGGCGAAGGATCAGGCAGGTGATCCCTCAGCAGAGGGTCAACAGGAGCCTGAGGGGCCCAAGACTTTTGTGCCAACCTTCGAGTCCATCCGCAATATTAAGCGACAAAACCGATCCAAAGCAGTGTCCGAAGAGACTCAGGCAGACTCTGGGGATGCTGAAAAGAGAGACGAGCCGTTATGACCAAATCTAAAAGTTTAAGCGTCTCCATGGCGTCTGTGCCTATGCTGGGTGCCCTGGCGTTATTAATGGTTTCCTGTGCCTCTCCCGGTGGCACAGAGGTAGCCTCGCAACAAGCAAGTGTTGAGGTGCGGGCTACAACACCCAGCCCCGCTGCGCCGCTGATCGACGCCTCGGAGTCGGAAGCGCCCGCCTCGCTGCAGCCCTCGGTGTTTTCGGGTACCGGGCAGTTTGTGGCATCGCCGTTACCTCGGCCCCCGATCACTTTGGATGGCAAGGCGGTGATGGTAAATTTCGAGCAGGCACCGCTGGCCGAGGTGGTGCACTCCATCCTCGGTGAGACCTTGGGACTTGATTACGTAATCGAACACCCAATCAATGGTGAGATCACTTTGCGTACGCGCTCCCCCATCCCTCAGGACCAATTGTTGCCCATTCTAGAGTCGCTACTTTTGAATAACGGCGTCGTGATGATCCGGGGACCGGAGGACCGGTTTTATGTCAGCAGTTCTGATGTCGCGCGCAAGACTGTGCCGCGTTATGACTCTGCGCCTTCTGCGGGCTTCAGTAACGTTATTGTGCGCTTGCAACACATTAGCGCGGCGGAGATGGCCAATATTCTGGAGCCAGTGGCTCCCCAGGAAGCTTTCGTTCGTGTCGACAATCGACGGAATTTGCTCATCCTGGCCGGGACTCAAATTCAGCTGGAGGGTTGGCTCGACATTGTCTCCACCTTTGATATAGATCAGCTCGCCGGCGTCTCTGTGGGAGTTTTCCCTATTCAGAGTGCGGCGGTAGAGGAGATTTTTATAGAGTTGGAACAGATCTTGGGCAGCGCCGAGGGGGAGAGCGGAGAAGGTGGTATTGCCTCGATGGTCAGGTTGATACCCGTTGAGCGCTTGAGCAGCATCTTGGTGATCTCTCCACGCGAGCACTATCTGCAAACCGTCGGTAAGTGGATCGCCTCGCTCGATAATATTGAGCGGCAGGGGTCTGAGCCACAAATTAATGTTTACAAGGTTCGCAATGGCAATGCAGCGCAATTGGCGGGTCTGCTGAGCACGATTTATGGTGGATCAGGTGTTTCCTCGAGCGGGGGGCAGCGCCAGGGGGTCGCGCCGGGGATGACACAAGCCAGGGCAGGTGCAGGGGCAGGGGCTGGCACGTCACTTGAGGCCGGCACCGTGCTTCAAGGTGCGAACCGTGGGGGCGTGACTGGTTCAGGTGGCGGTCAGTTCGAGCTCGAAGACGGCGTTCGTGTGGTGGCCGATGAGTACAATAATTCGTTGTTAGTGCTGGCAACCCCCTACGAATTCGAGCGGATAGAAAAGTCATTGATCAAGCTCGATGTGGTGGCTACACAGGTCTTGATCGAGGCGAGCATTATCGAGGTAACGCTCACCGACGACCTCGAGTACGGACTCGAATGGGCCTTCAACGACAATCTTGGTGGTGGCGATGTGGGCTCAGGGTTGCTTGATCTAGGAGGAGGCTTGGGCGCCAAGGTCCCCGGGTTCTCCTACACCGTATCTGACAGTGCCGGCGCAGTGAAGGCGGTGGTTAACGCGCTGGCAGAAAAATCGTTGATCAACGTGATATCAACGCCTTCTGTGATGGTGCTGGATAACCACACCGCGTCGATTCACGTGGGAGATCAGCAGCCTATTCGCAGTGCCTCCACTGTCACTAATGGCGGCAACGTACAGCAGTCAATCCAGTATAAAGACACCGGCGTCAAACTACGGGTCACGCCCTCGGTGAATGACGGCAGGCTGGTGACGCTACAGATCGACCAGTCAATCACTGATGTGGGGGCGGTCGATGCTGCCACGGGTCAGCGCAGCTTCCTCGAGCGCAACGTGAGTTCCACCGTGGCGATTCGCTCCGGGGAGTCGGTGGTGCTGGGCGGCCTGATCAGAGACAACGAAAGTCAAGGCCGCAGCGGTATACCCCTGTTAATGGATATTCCGGGTCTGGGGTCACTGTTCAGCACGACCACCAAGGATAATTCGCGCACTGAGCTACTGATATTCATCTCGCCACGGGTGGTGGAGGGTGAGGATGAGTTGCGCGATCTCAATCTGGAGATGCGTCAGCGCATGAGAGGTTTGGAGGATTTCAGTGACTTGCCGGTGAAATTCAGGGAGGCCGGGGAAGATGACGCCTAGGATGCGCGCGAGACGACATGTAAGTGCGGCCGCATTTTTTACTACCATAGCGCTGGTGTCTGGGTGTGCGACCACCGCTGTGAATGCGCCCGAGGTGGCAGTGAGGGAGCGTGCCCAGGCATGGCTCGACGCGCTCATGGCGTTTGATGTTGATGGTATTTATTACTTTACGAGTCCCGCGTATCAGTCAGCCCACTCGGCTGGATACTACTCTAGAAACTACGCGGGGCGCAGCATGTGGAAAACCGCCGAGTTGGGCGATATTAGCTGCGATGGTGCGGCGGACTTTGGAAGCTGCAAGGTTAAGGTCGTGGTGACCTATCGTGGATTCCTGATGGAGGAAGACATGACCACAATCCTGACTGAAACCTGGGTGCAGATTGACGGTGTTTGGTACACTCAGCCGCGGCTATGAGATGACGTGCTTCGCGCGATTTTAAGATTTGCTCCACGGGCCCAGTTATCCTTCAAAATGACATTTTGGGTCCGCAGGCGAAGCCTTCGCGGAGCATACGGCAGGCGATGGCAAGAGCGCTTGCCAAAAAAGCGGACCAATGTGGGAATAAAAACGCTGCGGTAGCCGTCCGAGACTTAGCGTGGGAAAAAACCATGCTGAGTGTCTTATGGCAGGGATTTTTTAGCCCCCACATGTAGTCACAAAGGGTGTAAAAAAAACAGTTTTAAGGTGCTTGAGGCGGGTAGAGCGGTATGCTACTTTTGCCAACTGTTGGTAAGTCTGAGGAGCTTCGGTCCTGCGTTTGCTGTGGC
>JAYNYK010000067.1:0-379 GCA_038102985.1 Halieaceae bacterium | reverse complement strand
CCTATGAGCAGCACCTCTCTAAGCCGGCTAAGCCGGTTCAGGGTGAATTCGGAGGGGTATGTAGCCGGCGCGCCGATCCTTGAGTTCGGATAACTCCCTCACCCGAAAACGCTGCCGAGCCGCCGCGATCCAAAAAAACGGCCATTGCGGCATAAAATGGGGAATAAAAATCTCACCTCGAACGTCCTGAGATTTGTGCGGAAACATTTCCGGACGTGGCCCCGTAAAATCGTGGATTGACCGCCCTAGGCAGACAGCAAAGGGTGTAAAAAAAACAGTTTTAAGGTGCTTGAGGCAGGTAGTGGGGTATGCTACTTTTCTCACGGTTGGTAAGTCTGAGGAGCTTCGGTCCTGCGTTTGCTGTGGCCACGCGACTCGT